>CAXTOC010000110.1:0-8368 GCA_964245725.1 uncultured Acetobacteraceae bacterium
GTAGCCGCGTCGAGGCCAGGGCCCTGCCCTGGACCCGCTGGGGCCTGAGGCCCCCGGCCCCCCCATCTTAGGTCGGATTGCAAAGGCCCCGCCTTTGCTGGGGTCCAGGGGCAAGACCCCTGGCCTTCCTCACGCGTAGAGCGCGCTGAGGATCGGATCCAGCCCGCTGCTGCTGCCGCCGCCGCTGCCGGGATAGAGCGCGGACATCAGCGACGAGCCGAGGTCGGTGTCGGAGCTGTCCGAGCCGCCGGACAGCAGGATCGACGCCGGATCGGTGTCGTTGCCGCCGCTCGCCGCCTGCTCCCCGGTGAGGGCGAGGAACTGCTCGGCGGCCTGGTGCAGCTTCGTCGGGTTCGAATAGTCCGACAGCTTGACCTTGCTGGTCAGCAGGCTGACCTGCTGGTCGTAGGGCAGCTGGTCGTAGGTGTCGGACAGACCGAGGTTGGTCGTGATCACGTTGAGCAGCCGCGTGTCGCTCATCAGCTGGGTGATGCTGGTGATGGTGGGCATCGTGCGCGTGAAGTAGAGCGCGTCGTCCATGCCCGGGATCTGCTTCCCCTCCTGGGTCTCGTACTGGCTGGTCTCGTACTGCGACAGGATCGTCGCGACGTTGCCGGCATCGTCGAGCCCCGGCGTCCGGGTGTCGCTGACATGCGGCAGCGTGCCCAGCGTGTCGCCGGCCGAGACCGGCACCGCCAGGTTGGCCTGCAGCGTCACGGTGCCCGATCCGTCGACCGACTTGACGACGCCCACGACGTTGCTGCCGTCGGTGATCACCTGCCCGGGCTTCAGCCCCATCCCGGCCCGGCCGAGCGCCAGCGTCGACGCGTCGGTGCCGGCCGCGGCGGTGGCGGCGATCTGGGTGCCGATGCTGGCGATGCCGGCGCCGATGGCGACGTCGATCCGCGCCCCGGCGGCGAGGGTCAGCGCCGAGGCCGCGGTGAGCGTCACGTCGCCGGCCGCGTCCACCGACTTGATGGTGCCGATCGAGGCACCCCCGCTGGTGAGGACCTGTCCCGCCTTCAGCGCCTGCCCGGCGCTGCCGAGCGGCAGCACGTTCTGGAAGGTCGAGACCGCCTGCGGGGTGATCGCGGCGAAGCTGGTGTAGGATTGCGGCGATAGCGACAGCACCCCGTTGTCGATCGGGTTGATGATGCTCAGGCTGCCCGGACCGCTGCTGGAGACGTTGAAGCCTCGGGCGGCGAGCGCCTTGGAGAGCAGCGGAACCGCGGTGGCGGCGCTGATCGTCCCCGCGGGCACTGCGCTCGCCGCGGCCTGCGGCGCCTTGACCGCGACCACGCTGGCGAGCCGGATCGCCGCACCGGTGCCGCTGCTGGCCAGGGTGAGGCTGTAGACCGTGTTGCCGGCGCTGTCGGTGCTGGTCGCGATCGGCGGCGCGCCGCTCGACCCGACGATGCCGCCGCCGGCATCGACGCTGTAGCTGGCGGTCACCGGGTCGGCGCTGGTGCCGGTGGATTGCAGCGCCGTGGTCAGCGCCTGGGCGACCGACGGCGCCGCGGTGCCGTCGTCCAGCACGTAGGAGGAGGTCTCGGCGGGCGACGCGGCGGTCAGGCTGGAGTTGGCCGTGCCCCAAGCCAGGTTGTTGAACGAGATCGACGAGGCGGCGCTGCCGCCGGAGGTGAAGCTGGAAGCCGTGGGGTCGCCGAAATCGAGCGCGATCGTCGCGCGGCCGGTCATCGCCTTGACGAAGTGCAGGTCGTCGGTGTCGTTGAGCGAGCGGACCAGCGAGCCGGAGGCGGACGGATCCTGGGTCAGCAGCTGCTTGATCAGGCCGGTCGAGCTGCTCTCGCCGCTCATGTTGTAGGCGCCCAGCACCACCTGCAGCGCCGCCTGGTTCTTGGGGTTGAGCAGGTCGGTGGGCGCATTGATGTCGACGATGTCGGACTGGAACGCCTTCACCGTCCGCTGCTCCGAGGGATCGCTCTTCACCATCTGCGCGACCTGGGCCTGCTCGTTCTTGACGATCGAGAGGTAGGCGGTGATCGGCGACAGGCCGGAGAGCGAGGAAGACATGGCACGTCCTGGAGGGGGTCCTCCCGCGACGATAGAGGCTGCAATCCTAAAGAAGGCTTAACGTCACATCTATTTCTGGGAGACGACCACCTTCTGGTTGTCGGTGCGGCGGATGAAGTCGGCGACGTTGTCGTGCAGCTGCTTGAGCGACGGCAGGTTGGCGTAGACCATGTGGCCGGAGCGGTACTGCCGGTACTCGATGTTGTCCTGCAGCTGCGGCGGGATCGGCAGGTGGTGCATCTCGTAGATGCCCTCGTAGAACGGCGTCGCCAGGTCGTAGTAACCGGCATTGAGCATGATCTTCAGCTTCGGGTTGTACTTCATCGCCGAGGCCAGGTCGATCATGACGTTGGCGGAACCGGTCTGCGGCACGTCCGAGCCCGGCGGCTGGTGCTTCATGTCCCACTCCTTGCCGGCGTCGATCTCGGGCTTGTAGGGCACGCCCTCGCCGTAGTGCAGCACGTGGCGGACGTAGTCGTTGAAGGAGGAGACATAGGCCGAGCTGATCGCCGCGCTCTGCGGATCGTAGTCGGACTCCCTGCTGAGCGGGTCCATGCTCGGGCCGGAGAACCGGCTGTCGAGCCGCCCGGTGGTGGTGTCGGTGTCGTCCTGCAGCATCTTCTCGAACTGGCCGCCATTGATGCGCAGGTCCGACTTCTTGACGTAGTCGACGGTGAGCCCGGTGAGCGCGTGCAGCTTCTGCGCGATCGCCTCGCGGCGCGCCGGCTCGAGTGCGGAGCCTTGCGCCAGCGCCTCCGCATAGTCCGTCATCGCGAAGCGCTCGGCATCCGCGAGCAGCGCCGGGAGCTCCGCCTGCGTGCCGCCGGGCAGCCTGTGGTGGTACCACGCGGTCGCGGCATAGGTCGGGAGTGCGACCATGTAGGGCAGGTCCACGCCCGGATCGTACTGCGGCCCGTCGATGCTGGCGTCGAAGTTGAGGATCTGCGACAGCAGGATCACGCCGTTCAGGTCGATCTCCTTGTCCATCTGCAGGTCGTTCGCCAGCACCGCCGAGCGGGTGGTGCCGTAGCTCTCGCCGAACAGGTATTTCGGCGAGTTCCAGCGGCCGTACTTCGACAGGAATGCCGCGATGAACTCGGAGAAGGCGTGCGCATCCTGGTCTATGCCGTAGAACGCTTTCTCCCTGTCGTGCCCGGAGATGCGCGAGAAGCCGGTGCCGGGCGCGTCGATGAACACGAGGTCGGTGCTGTCGAGCAGGGTCTCGTCGTTGTTCACCAGCTGGTAGGGTGCCGCCTCGGGATGGCTGTCGTCGGGGGTGAGGACGCGGCGCGGCCCGAAGGCGCCCATGTGCAGCCAGACGCTCGAGGAGCCCGGACCGCCGTTGAACAGGAAGGTGATCGGACGGTTCTCGGCGCGTGCGTCCTTCTTGAAGTAGGCCACGTAGAACATCGAGGCTTCGGCCTCGTCCTTGTGCGCTGCCGGCTGCACGCCGTGCTCGCCGGACTGGTCGTCCTCCGCGTCCTGATCCTTGCCCGGCGTCTCGGTGTCATCCCAGCCCTTGGGATGCACGATCAGCGTGCCGGCCGCGGCCCGGTACTCGACGCGTATGCCGCCCGCCGTCACCGCCCCGTCGCTGAGTGTCTCGGTCGGATGCAGCTCGGCCGGCTTGGCCGGCCTGGGTGTCTTCTCGGTCTTGAAGCCGCCCTCATCGGCGAGCGCCGCCGCGCCGCTCAGGCAGCACGTCGTCAGCAGCGAGGCGGCGAGCAGTCGGCGGAAAGGTCCCAAGGTCGAACTCCGGTCTCACGAGGCGAGCGGCCCATAGCATGATCGAATTGCGTCGACACCGTGGAGTTGGGAGCCAAGTGACGCGCCGCCCGCGCGCTTGACCCTGCCCGGGGAACGGATTTAGCTCGCCCGGCGTCTCGGTGAACCGGCGGCAGCGCTTCCTAACGTCTCGGAGAAGGCGATCATGACGACGATGAACACGCTCGCGAGGAACAAGCTCGGCCTGCACGGCTTCGTCTGGGAGGCGGGCTGGAACCGTGAGCAGTGCGCGCGCGCGATCGCGAGCACCGCCTCGCTCGGCTACGACCTGATCGAGGCCTGCGCGCTCGATCCATCCACCATAGACGTGGACTTCACCCGGCGCGAGCTGGAGCGCGCCGGCATCGGCCTGACCTTCTCGCTCGGCCTCGATGCCGACACCGACATCTCGAGCAACGACGACGACAAGACGCGGCGCGGCGAGCGCAAGCTGGAGCTGATCCTCTCGATCGCCCGCGATCTTGGCGCCACCCACGTCTGCGGCATCCTGTACTCGGCGTTCCAGAAATACGCCGTGCCGGCGGTGCCGGCGGGTGTTGCGCGCTCGATCGAGGTGATCCGCCGCGTCGGCGAGAAGGCGGCGGCGAGCGACATCACGCTCGGCATGGAGGTGGTGAACCGCTACGAGACCAACGTGATCAACACCGCCTCGCAGGGCGTCGAGTTCTGCCGGCGCGTGGGCCTGCCCAACGTCAAGGTGCATCTCGACTGCTACCACATGAATATCGAGGAAGCCGACGTGGGTGCGGCGATCCTGGAGACCGGCGAGCATCTCGGCTACTTCCACACCGGCGACTCCAACCGCGGCTATCTCGGCTCCGGCTCGATCGATTTCGGCCGCGTGTTCCGCGCCCTGGTGCGCTCCGGCTATGCCGGGCCGATCACCTTCGAGTCGTTCTCCTCGAAGGTCGTCGGCCAGCCGCTGGAGGGCATCCTCGGCATCTGGCGCAACCTGTGGGACGATGGCCACGACCTCTCGGCGCACGCCAAGCAGTTCACCGAGGCGCATCTCAAGGCGGCGCGCGAGACCATCGCCCACGGGCACAGCCCGCTGCCCTGAGGTCCTATCGCGCGGGCTCCGCGACCGCCGGGCCCGCCCCCGCGTCCCGCCAGCCGGCCTCCGAGCAGGTGGCGCGGCCGTCGCGCTGCAGCTTGACCAGGTGCGCCAGCAGGTTGGCGCGCGCCGGTCCGAGCAGCTGCGGCTTGAGGTTGACGTAGGCGCGGCCGAGCAGCGTCCCGAGCGGCTGCGGCTCGGGTGCGAGCAGGGCCGCGATCGAGCGCTCCCGCGCCAGACGATGCTCGATCAGCCCCTGCACCATGCCCGCCGGGTCGGTGATCGCGGGCCCGTGCGCGGACAGCATCAGCGCGTCGCCGCGGTCGCGCACCCGCTCCAGGTTGGCAATGAACAGGGTCAGGTCGCCGTAGGGCGGCGGCGGCACCACCGAGGTGGACCAGCCCATGACGTGGTCGCCGCTGAACAGCACGCCGTCGTGGCGGGCGAAGCACAGATGGTCCATCGCGTGCCCGGGGGTGTGCAGCACCGTCAGGCCGCCGATCCGGTCGCCGTCCCCGAGCTTGATGTCGGGCTCGAACTCGGGGTCGGCGCTGAGCCGATAGCCGGCGGTGGGGGCGCCGGTGCGACGCGACAGCAGGAGCGCGCCGTCCAGGTGGTCGTGATGGGTGTGGGTGACCAGGATGTGGGTGAGCGGCCCGCGGCAGGCGGCCAGGATCGCGTCCTGGTGCGCCCGATCCTCCGAGCCCGGATCGATCAGCGCGGTGCCGCCCTCCCAGTCGACCAGCCAGCTGTTGGTGCCGTTGTAGGTCATCGGCGACGGGTTGGGTGCGACGACGCGGCGTATCCCCGGGCGTGCCTCGAGCGGCGTGGCGCGCGGCGGCGGCGGCTCGCTCATCCGCCAGGGGCGCCGGGCGACGACGGCCTTGGGGAGGTCGGCGGCCAAACGCGCCGTCCCTGCTAGCCGAACGCGCCGACGTCGTGCATCACCGCGATGCTGATCTCGCGCAGCAGCTCGAACAGGCGGCGCATCGGCTCGAAGATCTCGGCATGCTCGCGCGAGTAGCCGTGCTCGGCGAGCGGGGCCCGCGGCTCGCGGAAATCGAGCATCACCGACTGATCCGGTGCCTGCGGGAAGATCTCGCCGAGCTGGCTCAGCGCCGAGGGGATCTCCAGGCGCAGGATCTGGTCGTCGAGGTCCTGCCGGTTGAAGCCGTAGCGCGGCGAGAAGTACGGGATGCGCGTCGACAGCAGCCAGATCCGCTCGATCAGCGCCAGCCGGATCGCGTGCAGCAGCTGCTCCTCGAGCTGCATGCGCGGCGCATCCGTCCAGGCGACCCGCAGTGCAAGGTGGTCGGCCTGGATGCGACGGAACATCGACTGCGTCGAGGCCCACAGATCGAGCCGTTCCAGTCCGCGGGCCAGCATCACCAGCGCCTCGCGCCGGCCCGGATCGACCTCGTGCGCGGCACGGTCGAGCCACACCCCGGGATCGAGCGTCAGCACGATGGCGCGCAGCACGTCGCGGTCGGAGTGGGCCAGCGCGTGGGCGGCAAAGTCGAGTGCCCGGCGGAAGCGCGGGCTGCCGCGCAGGAACTCCTCGAACGTCTCGGGATGGCGCGCGGCGGCGAGGCCGAGGCCCTGCAGCGTGTTGGCGCACCAGCCGAGCTGCTGCAGGATGGCGTTGTTGGGGATCGCGCGCAGCTCGCGCGGATGCTTGATGCGCGCGCCCGTCCCGCCGGCGTCGCTCTGCCGCGCCGGCGGCCGCGAGCCGGTGCGGTCGATCAGCGCCGGCCCGAACGCGCCCAGCAGGGCCGCGTAGCCCGGATCCTCCACCAGCCCGGCCATGCCCACGGCGATGGTCGAGAAGAAGTCGGCGGAGAAGTCCGGCTCGTCGTAGATCGGATCCTCGTCGAGGCGCGGCACCGCGAAGGCGTGCTCGGCGATGGTGGCGACGGTGGCCTCCGCCAGCGCCTCGGTGCCGAACAGCAGGTAGCCGTCGCCGCCCTGGAAGGCGGATTCCTCCCGGTAGGCGATGCCGGCCTGGGCGAAGGTGGCGCGCGAGCGTGCCGGCGAGAGGTAGTCCAGCCGGTCGGCGAGGCGGAACGGGTGGCTGCCGCGGCCGATGCTCTCGCCCATGGTGTCGAACAGGATCACCTCGATGTCGGTCATGCCGCGCTTGCGCAGCAGCTCCACCGCCTTCAGGCGCAGCCGCTCGATCAGGTAGGTGGCGGCGAGCTGGCCGATGTAGCGGCCGGAGTCCGAGTAGCCGAACTGCAGCGCCATCCGTCCGGTGCTGCGCAGGTAGTCGCGCCAGTGCCGCGAACGCAGCGCCTCCTCGATCACCATGGCACCGTGCTCCAGCGCCTCCTGGGTCTCGAACAGCGGGCTGATCTCGACCGACTGCTCGATGCCGAACAGCCTCGCCAGCCACAGCGCCACCAGCAGCGTGTAGCCGCTCTCGGTCTCGGCGATCAGGAAGCGCACCCGGCTTGCGCCGTCGACGTGCTTGACGATCTGCGCCACCGTCATCATCAGCCGCGCCGCCGAGGCCTGCTCGGCCAGCAGGGCCCCGAAATCCACCGGCTGCGGCCGCACCTCGTCCAGCGCCTCGTTGATCGCCGTCAGCAGGGCGCGACGCTGCGAGGGGTTGTCGGGATTGTCGGTGATGCCGATGCGCTGCCGGGCGACGTTGTGCAGCTGCATCGAGTTCAGCCGCACGTGGGTGTGCGCCGCCGACATGCCGTGCGAGACCAGGCCGGCGCGCGCCACCGCGAGCGGCAGCCGGTCCGGCTCCGGCGCGTCCTGGATCGCCTGGCGGAAACCGGCGTCGAGCTGCTCGGGCGAGAGGATCGCCTCGTCGCGGCGGTCGATCAGCAGGGTCGCGAAGGCCGCCACCCGCTCGGGATCGGCCGAGCTCGGGCAGGCCTCGATCTGCGCCCGCACCGCCTCGATGGCGGTCGCGAGCCGCGCCTGCAGCGCCAGGCTCGGCTGCGCCAGCGCGCCGAGCTGGGCGCGCACGCGCTCGAGCTGCAGGCGCTTCATGCGCAGCCGCAGCCGCAGCATGTCCCACCAGCCGATGTCGGTGCGCCCGTCGGTGTCGTAGCCGACCCAGCTGGTCAGGATCAGCGGGCACGGATTGAGCGTGCTCCAGGCCTGCGGCCAGTATCGCGCCGCCTCGCGCAGCAGGGCGGCGTTGAGCCGGTCGATGGCGTCGCGGCCGCGCAGGATGGCGCAGGCGGCATGCTGGAACTCGTCCTCGAGCGTCGGCGTGGGCGGCCGCTGCGAGGCCAGCCCGGGCAGGCGCTGCGACCCGCTGGCGCTCTCGGCCAGCGCCGCGTAGGCCTCGGTGGCCAGCGCGAAGGTGGGGTGGGCGGTGAACACCGCGGCGTAGCGCACGCGCTGCACCGCGGCGCGGAACTGCGCCAGCGGCACCGGGCTGTCCTCCGGGTCGGGACGGATCAGCCGGTGCGCGATGCGGTCGAGACGCGTCTGGATCGGCTCGTCCTGGATGCCGACATAGCCGCGCAGCCGGAC
>CAXTOC010000111.1:0-3443 GCA_964245725.1 uncultured Acetobacteraceae bacterium
CCCGCAGCGTCTTGCCGGTGCCGTGCGGCAGGCTGAGCAGGCCGCGCACCATCTGATCGGCATGGCGCGGATCGATCCCGAGGCCGAGCGAGATCTCGACGGTCTCGTCGAACTTGGCGGTGGCGTTCCCCTTCACCAGCCGGATCGCCTCGTCCAGGGCGTAGGCCTTGCGCTCGACGGTGGCGCGGGCGGCGTTGAGGCGCTTGTCCTTGGCCATGCTCAGCCCTCCACGACGGTGAGACCCATCGAGCGGGCCGAGCCCGCGAGCATGCGGACGGCGCCGTCGACGTCGTTGGCGTTCATGTCCTTCATCTTCTCCAGCGCGATCTCGCGCAGCTGCGCGGTGGTCACGCGGCCGGCCGCGGCACCCTTGCCCACGGTCGTGCTGCCCTTGGAGATCTTCGCCGCCTTGAGCAGGAAATAGGTGTTGGGCGGCGTCTTGAGGATGAAGGTGAAGGTGCGGTCGCCGTAGGCGGTGATCACCACCGGGGTCGGCGTCCCGGGCTCGATGCCCTGGGTCGCCGCGTTGAACTCCTTGCAGAACGCCATGATGTTCAGGCCGCGCTGGCCGAGTGCCGGACCCACCGGCGGCGACGGGTTGGCCTTGCCGGCCGGGATCTGCAGCTTGATGTAGCCGACGATCTTCTTCGCCATATCCTTGGCTCCTTGACGTGCCAGGACCGCGGTTCATGCGATCCGGCCGTCGCCGCGAAGGGCGCCGAGCCAGGATCTCCCGCGTTCCGTGAGGAGCGGGCGTGTAGGACAACGGGCCGCAGGCTGTCAAGGCGTCCCACGGTCGCGCCTACGCCGTCCCGGCCTGCTCCGCCTCCACCGCCCGGTAGAGCGCCTGCGCCGCGGGAGAGAGCGGCCGGTCGGACAGGCGGATCAGGCCGTACGGCTCGATCGCGATGCGGCCGGTCTCGGGCAGCTCCGGCAGCCTGCGGAACAGGCCGCGCGGCCCGGCCAGGGTCTCGACCATGGCGCGGCTGAGCGCGGTGACGGCGGCGCCGCGGGCGACGATCGAGAGGCTCAGCATGACGGAGTCCGTGTTCAGCACCTCGACCGGCGGGGAGAGGCCGGCGGCACGGAACAGTCCGTCGATGCGCCGCCGCAGCAGCGTGCCCGGCGGCTGCAGCACCCAGGGCTGCTCGGCCAGCGATGCCAGGGTGGGCGGCCGGCGACGCAGCAGGTCGTGGCCCGCGCGCACGAACAGGCTGATCTCCTCGTCGGCGAGCTGGCGATACTCCAGCCCGCCGGCGTCGATGCCGGGCGGGATGCGGGCCACCGCGAAGTCGAGCCGGCCCTCCAGCAGCCTAGCCACCAGCGGGCCGCTGGTCTCGACCTGCAGCGTGATCGCCATCCCCGGACGGGCGAGCCGCATGCGCTCGACGGCACGCAGCACCGATCCCGAGGCGGGCCCGGTGACGGCGCCGATGGTCACCTGTCCCGCGGCACCGGCGCGCAGCGCATCGAGCTCCCGCGCCGCCGCCTGCAGCTCGCTCAGCACCGAGCGGGCGCGTCGGATCAGCACCTCGCCGTAGCGGTTAGGGTGCATCCCGCGCGGCAGCCGCTCGAACAGGACGATGCCGAGCATGGCCTCGATCTCGGCCAGCAGCTTGGAGGCGGCGGGCTGGGTGATGGACAGGCCGGCCGCGGCGCGGGCGAGATGGCGCTGCTCGTCGAGCGCCCCCAGCAGCTGCAGGTGACGCAGCTTGAGCCGGGTGCGGACGAACCAGTCCGGCGGCAGCAGAACCGGCAGCTCCACGGTGCTCCTCCGGCACGTCGACCGCGCCATGACATATCTGTTCGTGTATGACAGCCAGCAAAAATCCGATTGGACGAGTATCGCACGGCTTCATAAGCTGAGGCGATGTTCCCGGCGCAAGAACGGGCAGCAGGAGGAAGTCATGCAGATCACGAAACGGCAATTCGCCAGGCTCGGCCTCGCCGGCGCCGTCTCCACGCTCATCGGCGACATCGTCGCCGGCGGCCGTGCGGCGGCCGAGACGCCGCTCAAGATCGGCTTCATCGTCAAGATGCCGGAGCAGGCCTGGTTCATCAACGAGCAGACCGCCGCCGCCGCCTATGGCGGCAGCCACGACGTCACCGTGGTCAAGCTCGCCGGCTCCGACGGCGAGATGGTGATGAACGCCGTCGACAACCTCGCCGCCCAGGGTGCGAAGGGCTTCGTGATCTGCCCGCCCGACGTGCGCCTGGGCCCGGCGATCATGGCCCGCGCCACCGCGCAGTCGATGAAGGTGGTCACCGTCGACGATCGCTTCCTCGGCGCGGACGGCAAGCCGATGCCCGACGTGCCGCATCTCGGCATGTCCGGCTACAAGATCGGCGAGCAGGTCGGCGGCGCCGTCGCCGACGAGATGAAGCGGCGTGGATGGAAGGCCGAGGAGGTCGCCGCCTGCCGCATCACCGACGCCGAGCTGCCCACCGCGCGCGACCGCGTGCAGGGCGCCACCGACGTGCTGCTGAAGAACGGCTTCCTCGCCGCCAACATCTTCGACGCGCCGCAGCGCACCACCGACACCGAGGGCGGCTCGACCGCGGCCTCGCCGGTGTTCGCGCGCCAGGGCAGCTTCAAGAAGTGGGTGATCTACGCGCTGAACGAGGAGACCGTGCTCGGCGGCGTGCGCGCCAGTGAGGCGTTCCACCTGCCTGCCGCGTCGGTCATCGGCGTCGGCATCAACGGCACCGGCGCCGCCTTCGCCGAGTTCTCCAAGCCCACCGAGACCGGCTTCTACGGCACCGTCGGGGTGTCGAGCTTCCTGCACGGCCGGCAGAGCGCCACCAACCTGGTGAACTGGCTGCGCACCGGCAACCCGCCGCCCGCCAACACCGAGACCACCGGGGTGCTGATGACGCACCAGAACTGGCAGGCGGTGAAGACCAAGCTGGAGGCATGAGCACGGCCGCCGCCGCGGCGCCCGCGCACGAGGCCGCCGGCCGCGACGGCGAGCCGTTCCTGAAGCTGCGCGGCATCAGCGTGGAGTTCCCCGGGGTGAAGGCGCTGCGCGGCGTCGACCTGTCGGTGCATCGCGGCTCGGTGCACGCGCTGATGGGCGAGAACGGCGCCGGCAAGTCCACCCTGCTCAAGGTGCTGAGCGGGGTGAACACACCTTCGGCCGGCACCGTGCAGGTGGGCGGCGAGACGCTGTCGTTCCGCAACGCCGCCGAGGCGCTGTCGGCCGGCATCGCGGTGATCTACCAGGAGCTCAACCTGGTCGCCGACCTGTCGGTGGCCGAGAACCTGATGCTCGGACAGCTGCCGCGCCGCGGCGGCTTCGTCGACCGTGGCCGGCTGCGCGAGCGCGCGCTCGGCGTGCTGCGCGACCTCGGCGAGCCGATCCGGCCGGACACGCCGGTGCGGCAGCTCTCGATCGGCCAGCGGCAGATGGTCGAAATCGCCAAGGCCCTTACCCGGGACGCGG
>CAXTOC010000111.1:3453-8358 GCA_964245725.1 uncultured Acetobacteraceae bacterium
CATGGCGGCGGAGTTGATCGGCCCGACGCCGCCGAGCGCCCGCGGCTCGTTGCCCAGGAAGATATTGCTGGCGATGTCCAGGTTGCCGCACAGCATCAGCTCCTGGTGGATCAGGGCGACGCCGCTCGCCTTGGCGTCGGCGACGCCGGCGATCGAGACCCGCCAGATGGTCGAGATCGGCAAAGCCCTGCTGAGGAACGCCCGCATCATTGCCTTCGACGAGCCGACCAGCAGCCTGTCGGTGCGCGAGACCGAGAACCTCAAGCGCATCGTGCGCCGGCTGCGCGACGACGGGCGCGCCATCATCTACGTCACCCACCGGATGGGCGAGGTGTTCGAGCTGTGCGACGCGGTGACCGTGTTCCGCGACGGCGCCTGCGTTGCCGCGCATCAGGACTTGGCGCAGACCAGCACCGGGCAGATCGTCACCGACATGGTCGGGCGCGCGATCGAGGACATCTACGGCTACCGCGCGCGCGAGCCCGGGGCGGTGCTGCTGGAAGCGCGCGGGCTGGCCGGACCGGGGGTGCTGCGGCCGGTCGACTTCAGTGTCCGGCGCGGCGAGATCGTGGGCTTCTTCGGCCTGGTCGGCGCCGGACGCACCGAGCTGATGCGGCTGGTGTGCGGCAGCGTGATGCCGAGTGCCGGCAGCGTGACGCTGCAGGGCCGCGTGCTGCCGCCCGGCTCCACCCGGCGCGCGATACGCGCCGGGCTGGCACTCTGCCCGGAGGACCGCAAGGCGGAGGGGATCTTCCCGATCGCCGGCGTCGGCGAGAACCTCAACGTCAGCCTGCGGCGGCGCATCGCGCATGGCGGCATCTTCGTCGATCGCCGGCGTGAGGCGGCCAACACGCGCGAGACCATCGAGCGGCTGCGCGTGCGCACCCGCGACGGCAGCACGCCGATCGCCACCCTCTCGGGGGGCAACCAGCAGAAGGTGATCCTCGGGCGCTGGCTGGCGGAGGACGTCGAGCTGCTGGTGCTGGACGAGCCGACGCGCGGCATCGACGTCGGGGCGCGGGCGCAGATCTACGGCATCCTCTACGACCTCGCCGATGCCGGCCGGGGCGTGATCGTGGTATCGTCGGACCTGCCGGAGGTGATGTCGATCTGCGACCGCGTGATCGTGATGCGCGAGGGCGAGGCGGTGGGGGCGCTCGCGCGGGCGGAGATCAGCGCCGAACGGCTGCTGCAGATGGCGCTGCCGCAGTAGGCGCAGGATGATAGGGACGATCCTCAGATGAGTCTGGCGACCTCGGGCGGCACACACGGCGAGGCGGCGATCGAGCCGCGTGGCGCCGGCGCCATGATCCGGCGCGCGATGCAGCAGTCCGGCATCGTGCTGGTGTTCCTGGTGCTGTTCGCCGCGCTGGCGGTGTCGGTGCCGGCCTTCATCTCGCGCGGCAACATCACCGGGCTGCTGCTCTCGGTGACGCTGACCGGGACCCTGGCTTCGACCATGATGATGGTGCTCGCCCTCGGCGAGGTGGACCTGTCGGTCGCCTCCATCGTCGCCTTCTCGGGCGTGGTGGCCTCGGTCGCCACCGACGCGCTCGGCCTGCCGCTCGGCATCCTCGCCGGCATCCTGGCCGGCGGCGCGGTGGGGCTGTGCAACGGCGTCGTGGTGGCGAAGTTCGGCGTCAACTCGCTGATCGCGACCCTGGCCGCGATGGAGATCGTGCGCGGGCTCGCCTACATCGCCTCGCACGGCGACGCGGTGATGATCGCCTCGCCCGGCTTCTTCCGGCTGGCCAGCGCGGCCCTGTTCGGCCTGACCGCGCCGATCTGGATCATGGCCGCGATGTTCGCGGTGTTCGGCGTGCTGCTCAACCGCACGGTGTTCGGGCGCGACGTGCTTGCCACCGGCGGCAACGTCGAGGCGGCGCGCCTGGCTGGGCTGGATGTCGACCGCATCAAGATCACGGTGTTCACCCTGCAGGGACTGCTGGCCGGCTTCTGCGGCGTGCTGCTGGCCTCGCGCATGGGGCTGGGCGACCCGAAGACCTCGATCGGCCTGGAGCTCGCCGTGATCTCCGCCTGCGTGCTCGGCGGCGTCTCGCTCACCGGCGGCATCGCCAGCATCTCCGGGGTGATCGTCGGCGTGCTGATCATGGGCTGCGTGCAGGACGCGATGGGCCTGCTCAACGTGCCCACCTTCTATCAATACCTGGTGCGCGGTGGGATCCTGCTGCTGGCCGTGCTATTCGACCGGTGGAAGAACGGCCGCCGGCCGGGCGCGAAGCGATAGGCCTGCACCGGTTCCCGGCCTACCGGCCCCGGCGGCCGGTTTGGGTGGTGCATGGACACGGTCACCGTCGTCAGCCTGTTCGCGGCTACCCTGTCGATGGTCAGCTACGTGCCGCAGGCCTGGGGCATCATCCGGTCGCGGAGCACCGACGGCATCTCGCTGAAGATGTACCTGATCACCGTGGCCGGCTTCATCACCTGGCTGATCTACGGGGTGCTGATGCGGCAGCCGGCGATCATCGTCCAGAACATCATCTGCCTGGCCCTGTCCTCCTTCATCCTGACCATGAAGCTGCTGCCGCAGCGGCAGAAGCAGGACGTCGCCGACAAGATCGCAGGGGCGATGCCGATGGTGGAGGCGAACCGGATCGATTGACATCGACGCCGCACCCTATCTGAGGAGCCACACGATCATGCACGTGCCCCGCGGCATCCCGACGCTGGCCCTGGCGATCCTGTTCGGGGTCGCCGTCGCCGGCGCCGCCGGCGCGGCGAATCCCCCGGATCAGGCGATGATGGACGGCATGGCGCGAATGAACCGGGCGATGGGAGCCGTCCCGATGACCGGCGATGCCGATCGGGATTTCGTCGCCATGATGATCCCGCATCACCAGGGTGCCATCTCGATGGCGGAGGTGGAGCTCCGCTACGGCCGCGACCCGGCGCTGCGCCGCCTCGCGAATGCCATCATCGCCGCCCAGCGCAAGGAGATCGCCACGATGCGCCGGTGGCATCCCCAGCCCACACCCTGATCGAACGGGTTCTCAGGGCTCCGCCCTGAGCGGGTCCAGGGCAGCGCCCTGGCCCTCCACCGGTTCGGCGAGCTCCAGCAGCGCCGCCGGATCGCCCTGCGGGATCTCGATGCCGCGCAGCTTGCGCGCGACCACGCGGGTGCGACGACGCGCCTCCTCGATCGAGCTCGACATCGCCGAGGCGTTCTTGCCCAGCTTCTCCAGCACGCCGTCCATCTTCAGCATCTCCTGACGGGTGGCGCCGAGCAGCTGGCTGATGGTCTCGGTCTTCTCCTCCAGCGCCAGGGTGACGTAGCCGAGGTGGATCGTGCGCAGCAGGGCGGGGATCAGGCTCGGCCCCATCACCAGCACCCGCTGCACCCGCCCGATCTCGTCGATCAGCCCGGGGATGCGCGCGATCTCGGCGTAGAGCCCGTCGGTCGGCAGGTAGAGCACGGCGAACTCGACGGTGACCGGGGGGACGATGTACTTGCCGGCGATCTTGCGCGCCTCCAGCCGCAGCGTGGTCTCGAGTGCGCGACGCGCCGCGCGCTCGGCCTCGGCGTCGACCTGCTCGACCGCCTGCAGCAGGCGCTCGTAGGCCTCCACGGGGAACTTGGAGTCGATGGCGAGCAGCGGCCGCGTCTGGGTCGCGCCGGCGCCGCGCACCGGCATGCGGACGGCGAACTCCACCACCTCGCCGCTGCCGGCGGTGAGGCGGCAGTTGCTCTCGTAGGCGCCGGTCGGCAGCACGTCGTCGAGGATGGCGCGCAGCTGCGCCTCGCCCCAGCCGCCGCGCGTCTTGACGTTGGAGAACAGGCGCTTGAGGTCGCCGATCTGCGCTGTCATGGCGCTGACCTCGCCCATCGCCTTCTGCACCGCGCCGAACTGCTCCAGCACGCGCTGGAAGCTGGTCTGCATCTGCTTCTCGACCGCGGCGTGCAGCTGCTCGTTCACCGAGGCCTGGATCGCGCCGAGCCGGATCGCCGACTGCTCGGACATCTCGCGCAGCGCGGTGGCGAGTGCCAGGCGCGACTCGCCCTGCTCGCGGGCGATGACGGTGGTGAGCTGGCCCAGCCGCTCGCTCATGTCGTTGCGGTTCTGCTCGACGCGTCCGACCAGCACGCGCTCGCTCTCGGCGAGCCGGCCGCGCGCGGTCTCGGCCTCGCCGGCGCGCGCCGTCTGATCGCGCTCGACCAGGAAGCCGAGACGTCGCAGCATCTCCGCCTGCTCGCGCGCCTCGGGCCGCGGCTCGGGGTCGCGCAGCGCGCGCAGCACCAGCATGGAGAGCACCAGGGCGGCGATCGCGGCCAGGGCGGCGACGCCGGCGAGAGGGTCGAAAATTAGCGTCACGGTTTCGCCTTTTGGCAACTAAGACAGGTATTGAAGTCATATGGCGAAACCGTGTATAGGCTTCGCGGAGCAGGAGCAACCCCCATGCCGTCACCAGCAGCGATGCCCCGGCCGGCCGCGAGCCCAGGACCGGCCATGCTCGAAGTCAGCCAGCAGGAGGCGGCGGCGATGCTGCGCGCGGCGTTCCAGCTGTTCGCGCGCTGGCAGCTCGACGCCACCCAGTCGCGCCGCCTGCTCGGCTCGCCGAGCGAGCGCACCTTCCAGCGCTGGAAGAGCGGCGAGGTGGCATCGATCCCGCACGACACGGTGTGCCGGCTCGGCGACCTGATGGGGATACACAAGGCGCTGCGCTACATGTTCTCCGAGCCGCAGCGCGGCTACGAGTGGATACGCAAGCCGAGCGCTGCCTTCGGCGGCCGTTCGGCGCTGGACCGCATGCTGCAGGGCACGCCGTCGGACCTGTCGGCGCTGCGCGCCTACCTGGACGCCGAGCGCGCCGCGTGGTGAGCGCCGCCGCGCTGGACGCGGCCGACGACGTTCCCGCCCAGGCACCCCGCCCTGCCCTGGTTCGGGT
>CAXTOC010000112.1:0-4433 GCA_964245725.1 uncultured Acetobacteraceae bacterium
GCGTACCGCGGCAACGGCGCCGTGACCGAACTCGCATCCGCCTGAGGCCGGCCGGCTCAGGATGCTCCGCGTGGCGCCGGGCGCGAGAGGATCAGCCGCTGCACCGCCTCCGCCCAGCCGTCCGCCTCGTTGCTCGCGACCACCTCGTGCGCGTGCTCGCGCACCACGGCGGGCGCGTTGCCCATCGCGATCGCGAGCCCAGCCGCGTCCAGCATCGGGATGTCGTTGCTCATGTCGCCGATGCAGGCCATCTCGCTGCGGTCGATGCCTAGCCGGCGCGCGATGGCGAGCGCGGCACTGCCCTTGTTGGCGTCGCGGTGGGTGATGTCGACGTGGAACAGCTGCGAGCGATGCACCGCCACCTCCGTCCCCACGGCCTCGGCGAGCGAGCTCTCGGCCAGCGCCACCAGCGCGAAGTCGGTGCTGCTGCCCATCAGCTTGTGGGTGCGCGCGAGGAAGGGCGCGAAGTCCTCGACCGCCTCGTAGTCGGCATTCAGCGAGCGGCGCTCGTGCTCGATGTAGGGCAGGTGCTGGTTCTTGAGCAGCCAGCGCCCGTCGGCGAACACCCAGACATCGAGGCCGCCCGCCTCCAGCCGCGCCACCGTGTCGCGGCAGGCGCGTTCGGGGATCACGTGCTCCTCGAGCACGCGGTCGTCGGCACCAAGGATCACGCCGCCGTTGAAGCCCGCGCGCGGCGTGTCGAGCCGCAGCGGTCCGATCAGCACGTCCAGCCCGATGGTGGCGCGGCTGCTGACCACGGCCAGCCTGATGCCGTGCCGGCGCAGTGCTGCGGCCGCATCGAGCACCGCCGGGGACAGGCTCTTGTCCGGCCGCACCAGCGTGCCGTCCACGTCGCTCACCAGCAGGCGGATCGGCAGCTCGCCGCTCACGTCAGCGGCCGCAGCGGCAGCGTGTGCATCGCGCGCACCGTCGTCTCCCAGTCGACGATGCCGAAGTCGGAGCCCAGCCCGCCGGCCACCAGCGCGCCGCAGGTGCCGCCGAGGCGCGCCGCCTGCTCGAGATCCCAGCCGCGATGCAGCCCGGCGATCAGGCCGGCGGTAAAGGCGTCGCCGCATCCGGTGGTGTCGACCACCTCGATCTCGTGCGCCGGCAGCCGCAACGAGCCGTCCGGCGTCACCACCACGCAGCCCTCGCCGCCCATGGTCAGCACGCAGTGCCCGACGCCCAGGTCGAGGAAGAATTTCGCCGCGTCAAGCGGGTCCTCGCGGCCGCACAGCGCGGTCGCCTCCTCGATCGAGGGCGCGAAGTAGTCGACGTACTGCATCGACGGCCGCAGCTTGTCCATCAGCGCGGCGGTGGCGAAGATCAGGTCGAAGGTGGTGGTGCGTCCGAGCGCCTTGGCCGCGCGCAGCAGGTCGGCGGTCGGTGTGCCGTCCATGCGCCCGAGCAGGCCGTTGCCGCCCATGTGCACGAAGGTGGCGTCCAGTGCCGCCGGATAGTCCGCCTCGTCGAGGAACAGCACGTCGGAGGCGCCGCGCACGTGCAGGCAGGGACGCTCGCCGTTCGGCCGCACGTTGAGGATCGAGGCCGCGGTGTGCACGCCCGGATGGCGTTGCATGCGGTCGGTGGTGATGCCGAAGCCGCGCAGCGTGTCGAGCACGAAGCGTCCCTTCTCGTCCTCGCCCACCGCGCCGATCGCCAGCGCGTCCAGCCCGAGCTTGGCGCAGTCGACGATGGTGCCGCCGGCGGTGCCGGCGACGGTCAGCCTGATCTGGTCGATGAAGGTCGCGTTGCCGCCCTCGGGGATCGCGGTGACCGGACGGCCGAGCACGTCGATGCAGTAGAGGCCGATCACGCTGACATCGTGGGCCGCGCCGCCACGGCGGGGCGCCTCGGGCGCGGGGTTCGTCTGCGACATGGGCTATCCGATCGCTTGTGGTTGTTCATGCAGGCGCGCGCCCTCGCGGAAGAAGGCGAGGTGCTGCAGCGGGCAGTGCAGCGAGACCTGGTCGGGCAGGCGCCGTCCCGCGGCCGCGTCGGCACGCACCCGAAGCCGGGTCTCTCCCGCGCGGAGCAGCAGCAGGTATTGGCCGCCGATGCTGATCGAGCGGCGCAGCACAGTAGCGGGAACGCCCCCGGCCTCGTCCGGGGGTGCGACACGCGCCCGCTCCGGCCGGATGCCGACCCGCAGCCCCGCCGAGGCGCCCTGCGGACGGCGCACCGCGCGGCTCAGGATGTCGAAGCGCAGCGCGCCCTCCCGTTCGCCTGAGGGGGCGACGAAGTTCATCCCCGGGGTGCCCAGGAACCAGCCGCCGAACTCGCTGTCCGGCCGCTCGTACAGGGTGCGCGGCGGCGCGCACTGGGTGATGCGGCCGGCCTGCATCAGGGCGATCTGGTCAGCCAGCGTCATCGCCTCGGTCTGGTCGTGGGTGACGTAGACGATGGTCTGGCGCATGCGCGCGCGGAACAGGTTGAAGGCGCGGATCAGCTCGAGCTTGGCGTGCACCTCGACGTTGGTGGTCGGCTCGTCGAACAGGATCACGTCGCAGCTGCGCGCGATCGCGCGTCCCACCGCGACGCGCTGGCGGGTGCCGCTGTCGAGCCGGTCGATGCGCCAGCTCCGCTGCGCCTCCAGCCCGAGCACGCCCAGCACCTCGTCGAGCCGCGCCCGGCGCACGGCCGGCGGCGTGCCGTCGCGCTGCATCGCCAGCGCGATATTCTGCTCCACCGACAGGGTGCGGTACATCACCGGATACTGGAACACCATCGCGACGTTGCGCCGGCCGGGACTGAGCCGGGTGACGTCGCGGTCGCCGAAGCGGATGCGGCCGGAGCTCGGCGTCTCCAGCCCGGCGATCATGCGCATCAGCGTGGTCTTGCCGCAGCCGGACGGCCCGAGCAGGCAGGTGACGCTGCCCTCGGCGAAGGTCGCGGAGATGCCGTCCACCGCGGCCAGGGCGCCGAAGCGCCGGGTCAGGCCCTCGATCACGATGTCAGGCATAGGCCACCGCCGCGGCGACGCCGAGCCGCAGGCCAGAGACGCGGTCGAACACCACCATCCGCTCCGGCCGGATGCGCCAGCCCAGCTCCGCGCCCAGCGCCACGCCCGCCACGAGGTCGGTGGGCGGTGCCGCGACCAGGATCACCGCCGCGCCGCCGCGCCGCACCTCGAGATGCACCACGCATTCGGCACCCAGGTTCTCCATCAGCAGCACGCGTCCGCTGCCGGCAAGCGCGCCGTCCTCCGCCTCGGCCGGATCGCCCAGCGCCACGTGCTCCGGCCGCAACGCGATCGCGATCGCGGCATCTCCCGGCGCATCGTCGTCCAGCGCGATCATGCCCAGCATCGTCTCGCAGCGCCGGTTCGCCCTGTTGCCGTACAGGATGTTGCAGCGTGGAAAGCCGATCAGCTCGGCGCTGCGCAGGCACTGCGGCTCGTGGTAGATATGGGCGGCGCTGCCGGCCTCGATCAGGCGTCCGCCGTCCAGCACCGCGAGGTGCTCGGCCATCGTCAGCGCCTCCAGCGAGTCCGAGGTGCAGTAGACGAAGGTCGCGGCGAGTGCCGCCTGCATGTCGCGCAGCTCGTCCATCAGGCTCTCGCGCAGCTTGAAATCGAGGCCGACCAGCGGGTCGTCGAGCGCGAACAGGCGCGCCTCCTGTAGCACGCCACGCGCGATCGCCGCGCGCTGCTTCTCGCCGCCGCTGAGCTGGCTCGGCCGCTGCTCCAGCTTGGCCGTGATGCGCAGGATCTCGGCCACCGGGCCGATGCGCCGGTCGATCTCGGCACGTCCCAGGCCGCGCTGTCGCAGCGGGTAGGCGACGTTGTCGCGCACGCTCATGTGCGGGAACAGGGCGAAGGATTGCGGCACGTAGCCGATCTGCCGCTGTGCCGGCGGCAGCGACGTCACGTCGCGGCCGTCGATCAGGATCCGCCCGGCATCGGGCCGCTCCAGCCCGACCAGCAGCCGCAGCAGCACCGACTTGCCGCTGCGCGGCGGCCCGCACAGCACCGTCAGGCTGCCGGGGTCGATCCTCAGCTCGATGTCGTCGAGCGCGGTGACCCGCCTGTAGCGCCGGGTCACGCCCTCGAAGCACACCGCACTCGGGAGGCCGTCGCTCACGCCGACTGGCCCATCTGGGCGAGCAGCGGCACCAGTACGATGCCGATCCCGAACACCGCGGCCAGGATCAGCAGCAGGCCGGCGGCGAGCAGCACGGCGCGCAGCGGTGTCGCGTCGCGCGGCAGGTTGCCGACCGCGATGTTCAGCACCGTCGCCGCCAGCACCAGCATCAGCCCGATCCGGTAGCCGCCGAAGCTCCAGGGCTGCAGGATCAGCAGGAAGCCGACCGCCATCGCCGAGATCAGGGTCAGCTCCGCGCGAGCTACTCCACGGCGCACGTCAGACCTCGCCGCGCACGGTGCCGAACGTCATGCCGACCAGCAGGTAGCGCTGGAACAGGTAGACGATGGC
>CAXTOC010000112.1:4533-8198 GCA_964245725.1 uncultured Acetobacteraceae bacterium
TGACCAGCCCGGTCTCGTCGAAGCGCACCGAGACCCCGTCGATGAAGCCCTTGAGGATCCACACCGAGAACGGGATCGAGAACATGGCGTAGAACAGGATCATCGCCAGGTAGTTGTCCTTCCAGCCGAAGCCCACGTACATCAGGTAGACCGGCAGGATCGCCGCCGACCCCGGCAGCATGCGTATCGACAGCAGCAGGAACATCAGGAAGTCGGTGCCGCGCGGGCGGAAGCGCGAGAACGAGAATGCGGCCAGGAAAGACACCGCGACGGCGATGCAGACCGAGCTCGCCGACAGCAGCAGGCTGTTCAGCAGCTCGTGCAGCAGGCCGGGGTTGCCCAGCACGCGCGCGTAGTTGTCGAGTGTCGGCTGGAACAGCAGCAGCGGCGGCACCGCCAGGATCTGCGCCTGCGTCTTGAACGAGCACAGGATGATCCAGGCGACGGGGGCGAAGAACAGCAGCGCCACCAGCCACAGCGTCGCGTGGTAGAGATGCGTGCGCCAGTTCATGATGTCGGCTCCTCGTCGGCCCGCAGCCGGTCGCGCGAGTGCAGCACGAAGATGAAGGTGGCGGTGAAGGCGATCGAGATCAGCAGCAGCACCACCGCGAGTGCGGACGACCAGCCCATGTTGAACACCTGGAAGGCGCGCCGGTACAGTGTCACCGCGATCAGCTCGGTGGTGTTGCCGGGGCCGCCGAAGGTCATGTCGTAGACCAGGTCGAGGGTCTTGAAGGCGTCGATGGTGCGCAGCAGGATGCCGAGCATCAGGATGAACTTGCCGTGGTAGAGGATCACTAGGCGCAGCCGCTGCAGCGGCCCGAGCCGGTCCACCGCGGCCGCCTCCAGCTCCGCCTTCGGCACCGAGGCGAGGGCCGCCAGCGTCATCAGCACCATGAACGGCGTCCACATCCAGATGTCGACGGCGAGCACCGCGCCGAAGGCGAGATGCGCGTCGCCGAGGAAGTTCAGGCCGGGCAGGCCGAGGCCGCGCAGGATGTTGTCGAGGATCCCGAAGGTCGGATCGTAGATCAGGCGCCAGAACGTCCCCGACGCGACCGGCGTGAGCACCATCGGCGCGAACAGCAGGGTGAGTGCGAGGCGGCGTCCCGGCAGCCTCTGGCTCTGCCAGAACAGCAGGCCGAGCAGCAGGCCGAGGACGGTCTCGATGCCGACCGCGCAGAGTACGAACAGGAAGGTGCGGCTCAGCCCGAACCACACCTCGCTGTCGTCCAGGATGCTGCTGAAGTTGTACAGCCCGGCGAAGATCGGCGGCCGGCCGCTGGTGAACGAGTAGCGGTAGAAGCTCAGCCCCAGCAGCCACAGCGTCGGGATCGTGTTCCAGACGATGAAGAACACCAGCACCGGCATCAGCAGCAGCGTCGGCAGCACGCGCCGGCTGTTCAGGATCTGGCCCAGGCGGCCGGTGCGCCGGCCGCTTCCGACGGCGGGTGCCGCGACGACGAGGCCGTCCGCCGCCACCGGCTAGAGCCGAATGCCGGCGCAGGCGGCACTCGGGGCCTTCGCCGCGGTGCCGGCATCGAACAGGATCTTCTGCTGCCGGCAGGCGGTGTAGCGCAGTGCCGTCATCGGGTCGCGCACCTGATCGGTGGCGAAGGCGGTGAACGCCTCCTGCTGCGTCGACAGCAGGTCGGCGTAGGCCGGGTCGTGCCAGAAGTCGCTGCTGTTGCCGAGCATGTACTTGTAGGTGCGATACCAGGGCTGGATCGTGTCGAAGTCCGGCCGGGTCAGCGTCGCCTTGTCGCACGGGTTGCCGCCGTGGCGGGCGAAGGCGAGGCTGGTCTCGGCGGTGTACCACCACTCCATGAAGTCGAGTGCGGCCTCCTGGCGGTCATGGTCGTTGAAGGCGTTCAGCACCCAGGGCTGGCCGCCGATGATGTAGTTGCGCACCAGCTTGCCGCTGGCGTCGGGGAAGCCTGGCGGCGGCACGACGATTACCTTACCCTTGAGCGTGTCGGTGATCATGGCCGGGCCGAGTGCCGCCCATTGCAGTGCCGAGAAGATCTTGCCCTGGGTGAAGGCGTCGATCAGCTCGGAGATGCCGTAATTGACGCCGCCCTGCGGGGCGAACTTGAGCTGGTCCTTGTACTGCTGCAGCGCCCGCGCGTTGCCGGGGGTGTCGTAGATGCCCTCGACCTGGCCTGTCGAGGCACGCCAGATGTCGCCGCCCTGCGAGCGCATCAGCGACATCACCGGGTCGCTGATGAAGTCGTACTCGCGCGAGAACTGCGAGCCATGGCCGTTGAAGCCCTTCTCCGGACGGTTGAAGAACTCGATCAGCTTGAGGAAGTCCGGATAGGAGAGCTTCTCGAAATCCTCCCAGCTCTGCGGCAGCGCGCGGCCGTACCGCTTCTGGAACGCCTCCGCCTCGCCGGGCGCGCGCAGCAGGTCCTCGCGTATGTAGAGCGCCATGGTGTCGCCCTCCTGCGGGAAGCCCCAGCGATGCGGCGAGCCGTCCGGATAGACTTGGTAGGCGCTGCGCACCACCGGGGCGTACCACTCCACATCGAGCGCCTTGCGCTGGCGGATCACGCGGTCGAGCGGCAGGATCCATTTCGGCTGCGCCAGCGCGCCGAGCCACTGGCTGTCCGAGATGATCACGTTGTAGTCCTGGCTGCGCGTGGCCAGCGAGGTCGCGGCCTTCTGGAACAGCTGCGCGAACGGCGCCTCCGCGTAGGAGAAGCTGACGTCGTAGCCGTGCCGGCTCTTGGCGTACTTGACGAACTCGGGAGCGAGGTCGACGCCGAGGCGGCTTGGCGTCCAGCCGGCGATGCCCAGGATCGACAGGTGGATCGACTTGCCGGCCATCGGACCGGTCTGCGCGCGCACCACCGAGGGTGCGGCCAGCAGGCTCGCGGCGCCGAGCGAGCGCAGCCCCTTCAGCAAGGTGCGACGACCCACTTCCCTCGCTGCGGCCGGTCTCGTGGTCATGGCGTATTCTCCCCCTCTGCTTGCCCGACGCCGCACTTCGCTGCCGTCTCCGCTGCGCGATCTCAGCGGAGCATGGCGGCCACGTTGCCTCCGTCGACGGTGATGACGTTGCCGGTGCTCCTGTCCAGCAGCGCCGAGGCGACGAAGGCGTCGGCGACGTCCTGCGCGCGCACCTCGGCGCGAAGCAGGTTTCCCGCCATGTAGTCGGCCTCCGAGAGGCCGCGCGCCCCGGCCCGTGTCTGGATCATCTCGTCGGTCAGCAGGCCGGAGCGGATGCGGTCCGCGTTCACCGCGTTCGCCCGTATGCCTTCCGCGCCGTGCTCCAGCGCGTACTGACGCACCAGCGCCAGCAGGGCCGCCTTCGCGGTGCCGTAGGCGCCGAATCCTGGACCCGGGTTGATCGCCTGCTTGGAGACGTTGAACAGCAGCGCGCCGCCGAGCTTCTGCTGGCGCATGATGCGTACCGCCTCGCGCGCCACGTAGTGATGGCCGAAGAAGTTGAGCTCGAAGGAGCGCCGCAGCAGCGCGTCGTCCAGCTCGGCGATCATGCCGCCCTGCGCCGCGCCTGCGTTGGACACCACGATGTCGACGCCGCCGAAATGCCGGGCAGTGGCGGCAAAGGCGGCGGCCACCGACGCCGCGTCGGTGACGTCGCAGCGCAGGGCTAGGGCGCCCGCGGTCGCGTCGAGCGGGGCGGGGTCGAGGTCAAGCAG
>CAXTOC010000113.1:0-8137 GCA_964245725.1 uncultured Acetobacteraceae bacterium
GTCGCCACCACTGCGGCCGCCGCAGTGAAGCCGCTGAGCACGATCGGCGCACGGCCGGAGCGATCGGCGAGCCTGCCGCCGAGCGGGCCCGCCAGCAGCCGGATCGCGGTGCCGGCGGCGAGCACGACGCCGATCGCTTCCGGACGCAGGCCATGCTGCAGCAGCAGCGCCGGCAGGAACGGCGAGGCGGCTCCGAAGGCCGCGAACAGCGTTCCGTACAGCAACAGGAAGCGGGGCAGGGGGGACCTGTCAGGCACCCGGAGCGAACGGCGGCCGGCCGCCTCCGTTGCCGCCGAATTGCGTCCGTGCCGAGGAAACTGTCCCGGGCGGCTCGTCTTGCCGCGGCATGACCAGCCCGCATCGCGCATCCGTCACCTTCATCCTGGTGACGCTCGGGCTGGACGCCCTGGGCGTCGGCATCATCGCGCCGATCGTGCCGGGGCTGGTGCAGCACCTCACCCACCTGCCGCCGGAGCGCGCCGCACCCTGGGTCGGCGCGATGATCGCGGCCTATGCCGGGGTGCAGTTCCTCGCCGCTCCGCTGCTGGGCGAGCTGAGCGACCGCTTCGGCCGGCGCCCGGTGATCCTGCTTTCGGTGCTGGGCCTGGGCTGCGACTACATCCTGCTGGCGCTGGCGCCGAACCTGTGGCTGCTGTTCATCGGCCGGCTGGTGGCCGGCGCCACCTCGGCCAACGTGGCCGCCGCGACCGCCTACATCGCCGACGTGGCTCCGAAACAGGATCGGCCGCGCTTGTTCGGCCTGATTGGCGCCACCTTCGGCGCCGGCTTCGTGGTCGGCCCGGCACTCGGCGGCTTCCTGGGCAGCTACGCGCTGCGGCTGCCGTTCGTCGCCGCGGCCGTGCTCGCTCTCGCCAACGTGCTGTTCGGCCTGCTGGTGCTGCCGGAGAGCCTGGCTGCGGAGAACCGGCGCTCCCTGACCTGGCGCCGGGCCAACCCATTCAGCCTGCTGTCCGGCATCTCGCGCGACCGCAGCCTGAGCCGCCTCGCGATCGCCTGGTCCTGCAGCTGGATCGGCTTCGGCGCGGTGCAGAGCAGCCTGGTGCTCTACACCGGCTACCGGTTCCACTGGGGGCCGCAGCTGAACGGGATGATGCTGGCCGGCGTCGGCATCTCGCAGGCGGTCGTCGAGGGACTGCTGCTGCGCCACGTCACCGGCCGCCTCGGCGCGCGGCGCACCGCGATCGTCGGCTACGTGGCGGGGGCGTTCGGCTACATGACGCTGGCGACCGCGCTCGTCGGCTGGGCGCTGGTGCCGGCGGTGGCGCTGATCGCGCTCGGCGGTCTCGCCACGCCCTCGGTGCGCTCCATGGTCTCCAGCCGCGGCGAAGCCGACAACCAGGGCGAGATGCAGGGGTTGCTCTCCGCCGTCGAGGGCCTGACCGCGGTCGTCGCACCGCTGCTGACGGCGGCCCTGTTCTACCTGTTCACGCAGCACTTCCTGCCGGTGACGTTCCCTGGCGCCCCGTTCGCGCTGGCCGCCGGTTCGGCGCTGATCGCGCTGGTGCTGATGCAGAAGCTGGCCTGATCCGGGACGCTGGAGCATCATCCGATCGAACGGAGGCGTTCGATCGGATAAAGATGCTGGTCAAGACAACAGGCTAGAGCTTGATCCGCGAGCCTGTGCGATCGGATCATGCTCTAGCGGGCGGTCACGTTGTTGTTGCCGCGGTCGACGTCCGGCAGCACGTGGTCGGGGTCGATGGTGGCGCGGCTGATCCTGGACGGGCCGCCGACGCCGACGACTGCCTGCGTCCCCTGCATCCAGGTCTCCACCGGCACGCGGATCCGACGCGTGCTGCCGTCGGCATAGTCGATGCGCAGCGTCGAGGGCATCACCAGCCCGCCGGTGCAGGTCAGCACCACGCTGCCGTCCGCCTGGTCGATCGACCTGACGCCGAGGTCCAGCGGCCAGTTCCGCGCGAACCAGCCGCGCCAGAACCAGGACAGGTCCTCGCCGCCCTCGCTGTCCATCAGCCGGAAGAAGTCCGACGGCGACGGATGCTTGTACGCCCACAGCGCGATGTAGCGTCGGAACGCGGCATCGAAGCGCTCCGGGCCCAGGATCTGCTCGCGCAGCAGACGCAGGCCGAGTGCGGCCTTGAAGTAGCTGACGGTGTGGACCACGGGCGATCCCATCACGTCGGCCTCCTCGGTGATCACCGGCGCCCTCGTGTCGCGCAGCAGCGGCACGATCTCGTCCACCGGGTTGCCGCCTCCCGGCGCATACTCGGAGTCGCGCTTGGGCGCGAACTCGCCGTGGTTGAAGTCGTCCGACGCGTAGGTGTCGATGAAGGTGTTGAAGCCCTCGTCCATGAACGACGCGCGCCGCTCGTTCGAGCCGACCAGCATCGGGAACCAGCTGTGGCCGATCTCGTGCGTGGTGATCCAGAACAGCCTGGATCCGGCATCCTCGATGCCGTCGAAGACGATGCCCGGATACTCCATGTTGGCGCCGTGTCCGGCGAGGTTGATCGCGTCCGGCCAGGGGTAGGGGAACCATCTGGCCGAGAAATACTCGATGGCGTTCTTGACGTACTCGGTCGAGCGCGCCCAGCGGCCGCCCTGCGTCGCCTCCACCGGATAGACCGACATCGCCAGCCGCGGCGCGCCGTCGACCGGCGGCAGCCGGATGCGCGCCGCGTCCCAGATCAGCGCGGCGGAGGCGACGAACGCCACGTCGCGGGTGTCGCGCATGCGGAAATGCCAGCCGCGCGTGCCGGAGCCCGCGCTCAGCGCGGCGTGCGCCGCGGCCACCTCCTGCGGCGTGCGGATCAGCACCGTGGCGTCGCTGGAGGCCGCGCGCGCCAGCCTGTCGCGCTGCTCCCGGCTCAGCACCTCGGCCGGATTGCGCAGCGCTCCCGAGCCGGCGACGATGAAGTCTTCGGGCACCGTCACGGTGTAGAACAAGTAGCACTACTAAACATAAAAAAACAAGCCCAGGTAGGGCTCGGTGTCCCAACCGCGCAGGTCGTCGAACACCGCCATGCGGGGGCACCACTGCGCGATCTCGTAGACGTCGCCGTTGCGCGTCGGCGTCACCGCGGTGCGGCCGCCCCACGGACCGGGGATGACGTAGTGCCAGCGCACGTGCAGCTTCAGGCTCGACTTGGAGGCCAGCGGCTGCGCCAGCGTGACCCGCATGCGGGTGTCCGAGACCTCGAAGGGCGCCGGCACGACGCGTCCGGCCTGCTCGATGCCGACCTGCTCGATCACGTCGCCCTCGGTGTGCTGCCGACCGAAATAGCGCGACAGGAACGAGGCCCGCGCCCCGGCACGATAGATGTTCTGGTCGAGCTGCACCCAGAGCTGGTCCAGCGCCTCCGGGCTGTTGTTGCGGTAGCTGATCACCTCGTCGCCCGACAGGGTCCGGGTCCGGGTGTCGATGGCGGCCCTGATGCGGTAGTCGGCGCGGTTCTGCCAGTACGCGGGACCGGGGGCGCCGCTGGCCGAGCGGGTGGCGTTGGCGGGATATTCCTGGACGAACGGGGCGAAGATGCTGGCCGCGTCCGGCGTGTCCGCCGCGCGCGCTCCCGGCACCAGGGCGGCCGCCAGCAGCAGGGGGATCGGTGCGGCGCGGATCATCATGCACCGGATGGTCCACAGGTTCGCCGCGCGCGGCAAGACGGGATCGGGCAGGCGGGGATGCAGGGGGCGATCACGATGATCTGCCAGATTCGGTGTGGAATCCCCCCTGTCGCCCAGCTAATCAGGCGACATGCGGAATTTCAGAGACTTGAGCGAGCGCGACATCCTCGCCCTGGCGATCTCCAACGAGGAGGAGGACGGGCGCACCTACTCGGATTTCGCCGAGAACCTGCGCGACAGCTATCCCGACAGCGCCAAGATGTTCGTCGACATGGCGGCCGAGGAGGGCGGCCACCGACGCGTCCTGATCGACCTGTTCGTGCAGCGCTTCGGCGACCACATCCCGCAGGTGCGCCGGCGCGACATACGCGGCGCGCCGCTGCCGCCGCCGGTATGGCGCGTGGTGCCCAGGGGGATCGACGCCGTGCGCCGTCAGGCGCGCCAGATGGAGGCGGATGCGAGCCGCTTCTACCTGCAGGCCGCGGCCCGCGCCAACGACCCGGCGATCCGGCGGCTGCTCGGCGACCTGGCCGAGGCCGAGGCCGGCCACCTGCAGACCGCCGGCCTGATCGAGGACAGGCGCCTGCCCGGCGACGTGCGCGCGCGAGAGGACCTCGCGGGACGCAGGCGCTTCGTGCTGCAGGTGATACAGCCCGGGCTGGTCGGGCTGATGGACGGCTCGGTCTCGACGCTGGCGCCGGTGTTCGCCGCCGCCTTCGCCACCCACCAGCCGCACAGCGCCTTCCTGGTCGGGCTCGCCGCCAGCGTCGGTGCGGGCATCTCCATGGGCTTCGCTGAGGCGCTGGCCGACGACGGCAAGCTCTCCGGACGCGGCGCGCCGCTGCTGCGCGGCCTGGTGTGCGGCCTGATGACCGTCGCCGGCGGCATCGGCCACACCCTGCCGTACCTGATCCCGAACTTCTGGACCGCGACGGCCGGGGCCGGCGTGGTGGTGGTGATCGAGCTCGCCGTCATCGCCTGGATCCAGTTCCGCTTCATGGAGACGCCGATGCTGTCGGCGGCGGCGAAGGTCGGTCTGGGCGGTGCGCTGGTGCTCGCGGCGGGCGTGCTGATCGGCAACGTCTAGGGCGTCCGTCGCGCAGTGTAACAGAATCTGCTGCAAAATTGCCACAGTCTCCGGACAAGAGACGGGGGCGCCGGTGATCTGCCGGCTGAGGCATGTTGCTTGCTCAAAACTCCCTCGGCAGGTTCGGCCGGACGATCGTGGGAGCGCAAGGTTTGCAGATGTCAGCATTTTCCCGTCGCAGGCTGCTCATGGCCGCCGCCGCGGTTCTGGTCCAGTTGCCGGCGGGCGTGGTCTGGGCGCAGGACGCATCGAAGGCGCTGAGTTCGGGAAGCACGTCCGGCCACGGCCCGGTGGGAGTCAGCAACACCCCGCCCGCCGTCGCCGGCACCAGCGAGAGCATCACCGTGCGGGCGCAGCGCCGATTGCTGAAGGAGAAGGACTCGCCGAGTGCGGTGACCGAGCTCGGTGCGGCGCAGATCGCGCAGACCGGCGTGACGGGCAGCGTCGCGACGCTGCTGCGCGCCGCACCCTCGGTGTACGTGTATCAGCAGGGCATCGGCAACAACGAGCCGGTGCTGTCGATCCGCGGCACGCGTGGGCTTGAGACGGCGCAGACCCTGGATGACATTCCGATGCAGGATCTGCTGAACGGCGGCACCGGCGCGCTGCTGCAGAACATCGTCGGCGGCCGCTTCAATCTGGACCAGATCGGCGGCGTCTCAATCTATCCGGGTGTCGCCTATCCCGACAAGAATACCTTCGGCACGATCGGCGGCACCATCGCCTACTCCACGCTGCGGCCGACCGACACGCGGTCTGTCGACCTGACCGGCTCGATCGGCTCGTTCGGCACCTACAACGAAGGCTTCGCGCTCAACTCCGGGCGCCTGAACGGCTGGCTCGGCACCGGCGACGACGCGCCCAAGTTCCTGCTGAAGTACTCGAACCTGCAGACCAACGGCTTCATCGACTACACGCCGGCCCGCTACAACAACATGCTGTTCGCCTTCGACAAGCCCTACGATGGCGGCCTGTCGAAGTTCCAGGCCAGCGTGCTCTACAACACGGCGGACGGCCTGGTGACGCCCGAGCCGATACCGCTGCCGTACATCGCGCAGAACGGCAGGTTCAGCAACTACTCGCCGGACCAGGAGTTCGCCAGGCAGCAGAACGACTACCTGACGATCATCCTCAAGGACGACACGTACATCAACGACTATGTCAGCGCCGGCCTGTCGACCTTCTATCTGAACTCGGACGCCACGGTCACGAACTACGGCAACCCGAGCATCTTCTCCACGCCGGGCATTCCCGGCTCGGTGAGCGTCGACGGTGCCGCACCGTTCAACCAGACTGTTGCAGGCTTCGGCGTGCAGAGCCTCTACGGTCCGGGCAGCATATTCTACCAGCCGCCGGTCTACACGTACAACGGCACGGCCGCCTATCCTCCCGGCACCGGCGCCTGTCCGACCAGCGTGGCCTCGGCCTGGGCCAAGCTCGGCCTCACCAGCCCGTGCGGCTATAATGCCAACGTCAACACACTCCATAACGACAGCTACGGCTTTCAGCCACGTGTCACCATCACGCCGCCGGAGGTGTTCGGCATCGCCAACACGATCAAGGTCGGCGGCCTGGTCGCCAAGGAAACCGAGCCGAACCAAACGTACTACTTCGGCGGCACTTCGACGCCTCCGGAGACTGCTGCTAACCGGGCGATCCTCTTGAACGGCGATGTCGTCGACGGAGGCACGCAGCGGACCATCTATCAGGGGTTCGTCCAGGACAAGATCGACGTCCTGCAGAACACGCTGCACCTGACGCCGGGCCTGACCCTCGAAGGCACGGATTCCAGCTATGTCGGCGGCAACGTCTTTGGCGGCACGCCTTCGGCGCAGACCCTGGCGAGCGCATACTGCCAGGCCAATCCTTGTGATTTCGGATCTTACAAGCAGCACAAGTGGGACCGCGAGCTGCTGCCGTTCTTCAACGTCGCCTACGATCTCGACCGGGTGCTCCCTGCGGCGCGCGGCGTCTCGCTCTATGCCAGCTACGGCGAGTCCGCCCTGTTCGCGCCGGCCACGGACTTCACGCCGAACAATGCGGGTCCGATCCCGAGCGCCTCGATCGTGCACATGTACGAGGGCGGCGTGAAATACAACGTCTCCAACCTAGTGCTGTCGGCGGACTACTTCTATCAGAAGGTTGATCGCGACTTCGGTTTCTTCTCCTACCAGACCGGCCCGAACGCAGGAGAGTCTCTCTACACCGGGGACGGAGCCCGCGAGTTCAAGGGCGTCGAGGCCGCAGCCACCTGGCAGATCAACCGCCACTGGCAGCTGTTCGGCAACGTCTCGCATACCCTGGCGAAATACCTGAAGACGTCGCTCGGCTTCGGCACCGTGCAGGAGGAGCAGTTCGGCATCGACGTGAGGGGCACCGAGATCAGCGGCGTGCCCGACTGGCTGTCGACTTTCGGCGTGGATTACAACCATCGCAGCCTGGCACTTCGCGGCGACGAGCTGAATGTGCGCTTCGAGGGCCAGTACACCGGCAAGCAGGCGACCACCTACGACCTGACCGGTCTGGAGAATGTCGGCATCATCCCGGGCATCCCGGCCTCGTCAAAGCCTGGGACGTACGACTACTACAACGTCCTCGCGGGTGCCACGACGACCGACCCCAACAACGGCATCCCGCCTTTCGCCATCTTCAATCTCGACCTGAACTACAAGCTGCCGGTCAAGAATGTCGGGCCGCTGAAGACGATCGCCTTCGATCTCAACGTGCTCAACCTGTTCAACAACAACTACTTCCAATACTTCTACCGGCAGACCTCGCCGGCCAACTGCGGCAACTTCAGCAAGAGCGATCCGAGGCCAGGCTTCGCCGGCCAGCAGATCAGCAATTACAGCTGCACGCCGGAGTTCGCCGACGCGCTTCCGGGCGAGCCCTTCGCCATCACCTTCACGGCGACTGCGCATTTCTAGGTCAGGGGTTCGAAGCGACCTCGCCGAAGGGTGAGGTCGACTCCGGCTCGTCCGCGATCGTGCGCAGCATCGCGACGAGCCGTTCCACCACCTCCGCCCAGTCGCCCGGCCGTGCCTGGCGCAGGATCCGCACCGAGGGATACCACGGGCTGTCGCTGCGGCCGTGCAGCCAGCGCCAGCAATTGTCGTAGCGGTCGAGCAGGATGGTCGGCACGCCCAGCCCGCCGGCAAGATGCACCACCGCGGTGTCGACCGTCACCACCAGCTCCAGGTTCATCAGCAGGCCGGCGGTGTCGTCCATGTCCTGCACCTGCGGCATCGGGTCGTGCAGCAGCAGTCCCGGCGGCGCCTCGGCCAGCTGATCCGCATACGGTCCCTTCTGCACGCTGACGAAGCAGATGCCTTGCAAAGCGGCAAGAGGCGCCAGCGGCGGCAGGCCGATGCTGCGACGCCGGTCGATGCCGTGCGCCACCGGATCGGCCCGGCGCGGCGCCCCGCCCCAGGCCAGGCCGACCCC
>CAXTOC010000114.1:0-8130 GCA_964245725.1 uncultured Acetobacteraceae bacterium
CTGCCCGACCGGCCGCAGCGCCCGGCCTTCGCCCGGCTGCGTTGGCGCGACGACGCCGACGCGCTGCGCGCGTGGCAGCGCGGGCTGACCGGGGTTCCGATCGTCGACGCCGGGATGCGCCAGCTCTGGCGGATCGGCTGGATGCACAACCGGGTGCGGATGATCACCGCCTCGCTGCTGGTCAAGCACCTGCTGGTGGCGTGGCAGGAGGGCGAGGCCTGGTTCTGGGACACGCTGGTCGATGGCGACCTCGCCACCAACAGCGCGAGCTGGCAGTGGGTGGCCGGATGCGGGACGGACTCGCAGCCGTTCTTTCGCATCTTCAACCCGGTCACCCAGTCCAGGAAGTTCGATCCCCGCGGCGCCTACATCAGGCGGTGGGTTCCGGAGCTCGCGGCACTGCCGGACCGCCTGCTGCACGCGCCCTGGGAGGCGCCGGACGCCGCACTCGCGCAGGCCGGGATCGTGCTGGGGCGCGACTATCCGCGCCCGCTCGTCTCGCTGGAGCAGGGGCGCGACCGGGCGCTCGCCGCCTTTCGCGAGCAGGTGCGTGGACCGAGGGGCGGAGACGAGACGAGCCCCGCCGGATGAGCGACCCCGACCTCGGCCAGGCCGCGGCACCTGCCGCGCCGACCCTGGCGCAGCAGCTCGACCTGGAGGGTCGCAAGCTGCGCGTGGTGGGCGACGTGCACGGCGACGTGCGCGCGTTCGAGCACGCGGCAGCGACCGACCGCTTCATCATCCAGCTCGGCGACCTGGTGGATCATGGACCGGCCAGCGCGGAGGCGCTGCGCATCATGTTCCGGCTGATCGACGAGGATGCCGGGATGTTCCTGCTCGGCAATCACGACCGCAAGCTCGGCCGCGCCCTGGCCGGCCATCGCATGCGCCCGGACCCGCCGCTGGAGAGCACGCTGGCGCAGCTCGACGACCCGGCGCTGCGGGCGCGCGCGCTGCTCGAGATCGGGCGCGCGCCGGCCTGGCTGGTGCTGGGTCGCCGCATCTTCGTGCATGGCGGGTTCCATACCGGCATGCTGGAGCAGGACCCGCCGCCGGGCCTCGGCCGCGTCACTCCGCTGCTGTCGCGGGCTCTGTTCGGCGAGACCACCGGCCGCATGCAGGAGGACGGCTTCCCGGAGCGCCGGCTGAGCTGGGTGGACCACATCCCGCGCGACTTCACCGTCTATTGCGGGCACGACCGGCGCAGCACCGACGGCAGGCCCTGGGTCAAGCAGGGACGCCAGGGAGGCACTGCGATCTTCACCGATACCGGCGCCGGCAAGGGCGGCCACTTGGCCTGGATCGACCTTTGAGCCTTGTCGGCGGCGATGGATGCCGCGAGACTGCGCCGCCACGGAGCCGACAGGTCCGTCCGCGGTGCCGGATCTGGATGGGGCGCAGCATTGGCCGAGACCGCAGCCTTGCCACGACCTGCCGAGGAGGATGACGCGCTGGCGCAGCTGCGCGCCCTGCGCGGCAGCATCGACAACATCGACGCCGCCCTGATCCACATGCTGGCGGAACGGTTCCGCTGCACCAAGGCGGTGGGGGAACTCAAGGCGCGCAGCGCGATGCCGGCGGCCGATCCGCAGCGCGAGGCGATGCAGGTGGCGCGGCTGCGCGCCTTGGCGCGCGAGGCCCGCCTCGATCCGGATTTCGCGGAGAAGTTCCTGGCGTTCGTGATCCGCGAGGTGATCCGCCATCACGAGGCGATCCCCCGCCGCGACGGGGGGAACTCATGAGTCGCCGCGGCCGCAACCCTTGACCGACCGCCGCCTGCTGCTACTGCGGCACGCCCGCGCGGCGACCGGGCAGGAGGATGGGTCCGACGCCTCGGACCGCTCCAGGAGCTTGTCGCCGCGCGGCCGCCTCGATGCCGCGGCACTGGGAGCGCTGCTTCGGCAGCGCGCGCTGGCGCCGGAGCGGGCGCTGGTCAGCCCGGCGCTGCGCACGCGCGAGACCTTCGATCTGCTGCGCCCGTTCAAGCCGGCCGAGCCGCGCCCGAGCTTCCACGACGTGCTCTATCTCGCCACCCCCGGCACCCTGCTGGCGATGCTGCGCGCGTGCGACGACGCGCCGGGCAGCCTCATGCTGGTCGGCCACAACCCCGGCCTGCACGAGCTGGCACTGATGCTGACCGGCGGACACGCGTCGCTGCAGGCCGGTTTCCCGACCTGCATGCTCGCCCTGTTCACGTTCGAAGGCGCCTGGTCCGGTCTGTCGCCGCGCCGGGCGCGCCTGCTGGAGGTGCTGCGGCCGTAGGCTGCCGCGACCCTGCGGCCGTTGTCAGGCGCATCGCGACGCCATAGATCAGGGGTCCGCCCCGACCCAGCGCCACCGTCCAGAACAGGAAGATGCCATGAGCGTGACCGCGAACGCCTCCGTCACCATCAGCCTGGATCAGAGCGGACGGTCGGCGCGACTGCCGCTGCTCACCGGCACGCTCGGCCCGGCGGTTGCCGACATACGCAAGCTGCATACGGAGCTTGGGATCTTCACCTACGATCCCGCCTACGGGGGCACCGCGGCGTGCGAGAGCAAGATCACCTACATCGACGGCGACGAGGGGGTGCTGCTGCATCGCGGCTACCCGATCGACCAGCTGGCGGAGCGGTCGAGCTTCCCGGAGGTGGCCTACCTGCTGCTGAACGGGGAGCTGCCGAGCGGTGCGCAGAACGACGGCTTCGTCAAGCAGATCAAGAACCACACCATGCTGCACGAGCAGCTCCGGCACTTCTACAACGGCTTCCGCCGCGACGCGCACCCGATGGCGGTGATCTGCGGCGTCGTCGGCGCGCTGTCGGCGTTCTACCATGACAGCCTGGACATCAACGATCCCGCGCATCGCGAGCTCTCGGCGCTGCGCCTGATCGCCAAGATGCCGACCATCGCCGCCTGGACCTACAAGTACACCCAGGGGATGCCCTTCATCTACCCGCGCAACGACCTCGGCTACGCCGAGAACTTCCTGCACATGATGTTCGCGATGCCCTCGGAGCCCTACCAGGTGAGCCCGGTGCTGGCGCGCGCGCTGGACCGCATCCTGATCCTGCACGCCGACCACGAGCAGAACGCCTCGACCAGCACGGTGCGGCTGGCCGGCTCCACCGGCGCCAACCCGTTCGCCTGCATCGCCGCCGGGATCGCCTCGCTGTGGGGTCCGGCGCATGGCGGCGCCAACGAGGCGGTGCTGAAGATGCTCAACGAGATCGGCTCGAAGGAGCACATCCCCGACTTCATACGCAAGGTGAAGGACAAGAGCAGTGGCGTGAAGCTGATGGGCTTCGGCCACCGGGTCTACAAGAACTTCGACCCGCGGGCGAAGATCATGCAGGCGACCTGCCACGAGGTGCTGGGCGAGCTCGGCATACGCGACGCGCCGCTGCTGCAGCTCGCGGTGGAACTCGAGCGCATCGCCATCGAGGACGACTACTTCGTCTCGCGCAAGCTGTACCCGAACGTCGATTTCTACTCGGGCATCATCCTGAAGGCGATGGGCATCCCGACCAGCATGTTCACCGTGCTGTTCGCAATCGCCCGTACCGCCGGCTGGATCAGCCAGTGGAAGGAGATGATCGAGGAACCCGGCCAACGCATCGGGCGGCCGCGCCAGATGTACACCGGGGCTGCCCTACGTGATCTGGTGCCGCTCGCCGAACGATCCTGAGCCGGCGACGCTCCTGCTCGCGACCGATCAGTCGCAGTCGCAGCCGGGGGTCGGACCCTCGGCCTCGCGCACGACGTGATGGTCGATCCACTCCGAGACCAGCCGCCTCGCCTCGTTGAGCGAGGCTTCCGGATGATGGATGCGGTACAGGGTGGTGCAGGCGAGGAAGGCCCGCATGTCCGCGGTACCGCAGCCGCGCAGTTCACGGTAGGCGGTCACGACGGCCCGCTCGCAATTGCGGGCGATCACGCTGGTTTCACCGTCCAAGGCAGCCCCTTGCAAATCGTTCTCAATTGAGGCCTTCAAGCTAGACCTTGTGGTCCCCGTTGCGCAAGCGACTCCTGGTTGATCGCTCCGCCCAGAGCATGATCCGATCGCATGGGCTCACGGATCAAGCTCCAGCCCATTGTCTTGACGAGCATCCTTATCCGATCAAATGATTCCGTTCGATCGGGTGATGCTCTAGCGTCGCCGCTCGGCGTTGCCGAAGCGGGTGCGTATCTCGCGGGCGATCCGTCCGGCCTCGTCGAGCGGCTGACGCGGCCAGGGTGACAGGTCGTCGAGCAGCGGGCGCACCTGACCCGCGAGTCGCATGCGCTCCAGCAGCATCCGGGCCTCGCGCCGCTCGCTCCCGGCGGCCGCCACGAATACCGGCGCCGAGGCCGCGCAGGCCTCGGAGAGCGTCAGCACGCCGACCCCTCCCACCACCACCACGTCGGCATGGCCGAGGAAGCCGAGCGTCGGGTCCTCGCCCGGCTCGCCGCTGCGGTAGATCAGGTGCAGGCAGCCGGCAAGGCCACCCGACAGCGCGTCCGACGCGGCCCTGGGACAGGGCAGCACGGAGGCCATCACGCAGCCGCCGCGGTCGCGCGCCATCGCGGCGATGCGCCGGCCCAGCGCCAGCGCCGCCTTCTGGTCGGAGCCGCCGAACAGCAGCACGATCCGCGGATGCGGCAGGTGCGACAGCCGCTCGGCCCAGAGGTCGCGCGCCCGCGCCAGCAAGGCGGGCGACACCACGTTCGGCGCGCCGAGCACCGCGATCACCCGCTCCGAGGTGGCCGGGGCGGTCCCGGATCCCGGCGGCTGGCGTTGCGGCAGCACCGTCAGGTCGAACGGCAGCCAGCCCGACAGATGCTCGAGCGGGAACCGCGGGGTGGCGCAATGCACCACCCGGCAGCCGTGACGCGACCGCAGCAGCAGCGCCCGCAGGCCGGATCCGGCGCCGGCCGACAGCACCAGTCCTGGCCCCGGACCTCCCGGCCGATGCGGCTCGCCGGGTGCCGCGGTCAGCCTGCGGAACGGCAGGCCCAACCGGCCGGCGATGGCGCTGGCCTGTCCGGCCGCGGAGCTGCGCGGGTCGTCCAGCACCCAGATCGGCGCCTGCGGCAGCAGAGCCAAGTTCATGCGCGAGCGTCCGTCCCGAACGTGGTGCCGGCGCATGATGGATTTCCTGCGGTCATGCGGCTACTGCTGCCCGATCATGCGAAGGATTGCGAGGATGGCGATATCGGGCTCGGCGTCGGACATCGGTCTGCCTGTCGGCGGTAGCACGGACTGGGACCGCGACACGGCACTCACGACGGCGCGGCTGCTGCTGGAGATCAAGGCGGTCAACTTCCGCCCCGAAGAGCCCTATACGCTGACATCCGGCTGGAGATCCCCCGTCTACATCGACTGCCGTCGTATCATCTTCTTCCCGCGCGCCCGGGCCAAGATCGTCGAGCTCGGCGTCGAGAAGATCGGCCGCCACGTCGGCTACGAGAGCATCGACGTCGTGGCCGGCGGCGAGACCGCAGGGATCCCGTTCGCCGCCTGGATCGCGGACCGCATGCTTGCCCCGATGGCCTATGTCCGCAAGAAGCCGAAGGGCTTCGGACGCAACGCCCTGATCGAGGGCGATGTTCCGGAGGGCAGGCGCACGCTGCTGGTCGAGGACCTGACCACCGACGGCGCCTCGAAGATCCAGTTCGCCCGCGCCCTGCGCGAGGCCGGCGCGATCGTCAACCACGCCTTCGTGGTGTTCTTCTACGGCGTGTTCCCCGGCGCGCACCGCACGCTCGCCGACATGGACATCCAGCTGCACGCGCTGTGCACCTGGTGGGACGTGCTGGAGGCCTGCGCCGAGCGTCCCTACTTCCCCGAGCACGCCGCCGCCGAGGTGCGGCGCTTCCTGGAGGACCCGTGCGGCTGGTCCGCCAGGCACGGCGGCGTCGCCTCGGCCGAGGAGGCGATGGCGCGCAAGACCGCGAAGGATGAGTAGCGCCCGCCGCGGCTAGCGTGGGTGCCCGCATCCTCGCCTTCGACTCCGGCATCGGCGGCTACGGCATCGTGGAGGCGCTGCGCGACCGCCTGCCCGGCGCCTGGGTCGGCATGCTGGCCGACAACGCGTTCTACCCCTACGGCGAGGTGCCGGACGCGGCCCTGGTCGCGCGCATCGAGCGGGTGATCGGCGAGGCGATACGCGATCTCGCGCCCGACGCGGTCGTGATCGCCTGCAACACCGCGAGCACGGTGGCGCTCGGCGCGCTGCGCGCCCGCTTCGAGCTGCCGTTCATCGGCTGCGTGCCGCCGATCAAGTGGGCGGCCTCGCTCAGCCGCACCCGCCACATCGGACTGCTGGCCACCCGAGCCACGGTCCGCCGCCCCTATCTGTCCGAGCTCGTCCGACGCTTCGCGCCCGATTGCCGCCTGGTCGCGCACGGCGCGCGCGGGCTCGCCGACCTCGCCGAAGCGGCGTTCCGCGGCATCGCCATCGACCGCGGCGCGGTGCGGGACGAACTCGAGATCCTGTTCGGCCAGGAAGGCGGCGCTGCGGTCGACGTCGTCTGCATCGGCTGCACCCACTACAGCTTCCTGCTCGAGGCGCTGCGCGAGGCGTCGCCCGAGGGCGTCGTCTGGCTGGACCCGGCGCAGGCGGTGGCCAGGCGCACCGAGGCGGTGCTGGCCGGCCTGTCCCTGGATCCCGAGGGCGGCGGCGGGGGCGAGGCGCTGTTCACCGCGCCACCCGGTCAGCCGGAGGCGCTGCGCGAGAACCTGCGCCGGCGCGGCTATGACGGCTTCTCGATCTTTCCGGCGGGCCACCCCTAGAGCAAGGGGCTCTGCCCCTTGACCCCATGAAAGGCGAGCCTTCGAAAACCGCCCTAGGAAGCGGGGCCTTGGGCCTGCGGCCCCAGCGGGTCAAGGGCAGAGCCCTTGGCTAGTATCCGCGGCTGACCGTGTAGAGCGCCACCTCCCCCATCAGCCGCCGGATGCGGGTATCGGGGAAAGGGCGCAGCGCGTCGCGCGCGGCCTGGGCGTACTGGCCGGCGCGGCGCAGCGTCACGCCGATGGCGTCGTGCCGCGCGATCAGCGTCATCGCGTGTTCGAGATCGTCGTCGCCGTGCTCGCTCATCTCGATCACCCGGCGCCAGAACACACGCTCGGCCTCGTCGCCGCGCTCGTAGGCGGAGAGCACCGGCAGGGTGATCTTGCCCTCGCGGAAATCGTCGCCGACCGTCTTGCCGAGTGCTGCCTGATCGGCGGCATAATCCAGGGCATCGTCGACGAGCTGGAACGCCATGCCCAGGTTGGTGCCGAACGCCTCCAGCGCCAGCTCCTCCGGCTCCGGGCGGCCGGCGACCACGGCGCCGACCCGGCAGGCGGCGGCGAAAAGGGCGGCGGTCTTGCCGTGAATCACCTGCAGGTAGCGCTCGACCGGGGTGGAGAGGTCGTTCTGCGTCGCCATCTGCAGCACCTCGCCCTCGGCGATGGTGGCGGCGGCGGCGGACAGGATCGCCATCACCCTGAGCGAGCCGTCGTCGGTCATCAGCTGGAACGAGCGGGCGAACAGGAAGTCCCCGACCAGCACAGAGGCCTTGTTGCCGAACACCGCGTTCGCGCTGGCCAGGCCCCGACGCAGCTGGCTGTCGTCGACCACGTCGTCATGCAGCAGCGTCGCGGTATGGATGAACTCGACGCAGGCGGCGAGGCCGACATGGCGCGCGACCGGCCGCGACGCCGGTCCGGACTCCGGGACGTAGCCGCAGAGCCGGGCGGAAGCCAGGGTGAGCAACGGCCGCAGCCGCTTGCCGCCGGCCGCCACCAGGTGTGCCGCGAGCTGCGGGATCAGCGGCACCGGGCTGTCCATGCGCGCGACGATGGCGCGGTTGCAGGCCGCCATGTCGTCCTCGAGCAGCTCCGACAGCGCCCGCAACGCATCGTCCGCACCGGCCGCCCCCGGTGCCGAGACGACCGTCCGGGGGACCAGGAGCCCGGGATCCGCTATGCGACGCGCCGCCGGCTCGCGTTCGGACACCGCCGGCACCTGGGACGACAGACCTGAAGCGGGCAGAGCCGACGCGGGTACATTGGCGGCAAGGCGCAAGCACGATCCTCCCGACCACTGTGAGTGCCACGGACATATGAGCGGCGGGTGGGGGAGGGTCAAGCGGAGCGGGCGCCGGCGAGGAGGAACGGGATCGGCC
>CAXTOC010000115.1:0-7796 GCA_964245725.1 uncultured Acetobacteraceae bacterium
CAGCGCGTGGGCGCGTATGCCGCGGGCCTGCAGCCGCGCCAGCAGGTCGAGGGCCAGCGTGGTCTTGCCGGCGCCGCCGCCGCTCAGGTTGCCGCAGCAGCTCACCGGCACCGGCGCGCGCCAGCCCGGTCGGCTCAGCCTGCTGCGGGTGATCCGACCGCCGACCCAGGCAAGCGGCGAGAGCAGCAGCGCCGCAGCATCGGCCTCGGGCTGCTGCCAGAAGGCGGGGGGCCGCATCACCTCGCTCGCGTCAGGCTCAACAGGCGACGCGCCAGGCTGGGCAGCAGGTCGGAGGCCGCGTCCGCGATGCGCGTGGCCGCGGCCGCCTGGTGCGCCCGCGCGGCCGGATCACTCAGCAGCCGGAACGCCCAGTCTGCGATCGCCGTCGCCGTCGGCGTGATCTCGATCGCCTCGGCCTCGCGCAGGACGCGCACGGCGTCGTTGAAGTTGAAGCTCAGCGGCCCGGTCGCGATCGCGCAGCCGAGGCGGGCCGGCTCGAACGGGTTGTGGCCGCCGCCCGGATCTGCCTGCGCCAGGCTGTTGCCGAGGAAGGTGATCGGCGCCAGCCGGTAGAGCAGGCCGAGCTCGCCCATCGTGTCGCAGATCCAGCATCCCGTACCGGCCGCGGGATCCTGACCGAGCGCTCGTCGCGGCGCGCGATCCAGCGCCCCCGCGAGTGCTGCGCCACGCTCGGGATGGCGTGGGGCGACGATGGTCAGCAGTGTCGGCAGCCGCTGGCTCAGGATCGCGTGCGCCTGCGCGATGACGACCTCCTCGCCCGCATGCGTCGATGCCGCGAGCAACAGCGGACGTTCCGCCAGCAGCCGCCGCAGCCGGTCCAGCTCGCGCTCGTCCACCGGCAGCGCCGTCGCCATGGCCTTCAGGTCGCCCGGGCACTCGACGTCGCGGGCACCGAGCCGGCGCAGGCGAGCCGCATCCTCCTCGCCGCGCGCGGTGATCCAGCAGAAGCTGCGCAGCATCGTGCGCGCCAGCGCAGGCAGCCTCTGCCAGCCGCGGAGGCTGCGTGCCGACAGCCTGGCGTTCACCAGCGCGATCGGCAGGCCGTGGCCGCGGACGCAGGCGATCAGGTTTGGCCACAGCTCGCTCTCGACCAGCGCCACCGCCTGCGGCCGCCAGTGGCGCAGGAAGCGGTGCAGCCAGCGCGGCACGTCGAGAGGGACGAACTGCTGCAGCACCCGGCGGTCCAGGCCGCCTGCCCGCAGCCTCTGCGCCAGCAGCCGCTGCGAGGTGACCGACCCCGTCGTCATCAGAACGTGCAGGTCCGGGTCGATGGCGCAGAGCGCGTCCACCAGTGCCAGGACCGAGACGGTCTCACCCACGCTGGCCGCGTGCAGCCAGAGCAGCCTGCCCTCCGGTCGGGGCAGCGTGGCGCGCCCGCGCCGCTCTCCGAGCCGGTCGGGCAACTCGCGCCCGCGCGCCAGGCGCTGCCGCAGCAGCAGGCGGACCAAGGGCTCGCCGATGATCGCAAGCATCCACCACAGCCGCGCGGCGGCAGGGACGGGCGTCGGCGAACGTGTCACGCCAGGAGCCGGTCCAGCGTGTCCAGCGCGTCGCCGATGGTCGCCGCCGCGGCCTGCTTGTCCTGCCGGGACACGGCGATCGGCGCCCCGCACAGGATGCTGACGCGGCTGAACGGCAGCGGCAGCATCATCCGGTCCCACGAGCCGATCCGGCGCCTCGGCTGACAGGTGGCGGCGATGGGGACGACGCTGGCGCCGGAATAGGCGGCGAGATGCGCCGCGCCCGGCTGCATGACCCGTCTCGGGCCGCGCGGGCCGTCCGGCGTGAGGCAGACGATCTTGCGTTCGCCGAGCAGGCCGAGCAGGCGGCGCAGCGCCGCACTGCCACCCTTGTCCGGCCGGCGTCGGTCTGCCGAGGAGCCGTCGACCGACTGGATGTCCCAGCGCCGCATGATGTCGGCGATCATCCGCCCGTCGCGGTGGCGGCTGATCAGCGCGATCAGCGAGAGCGACGGGTTCGCCCGGCGGGCCCGCCACCAGAGGATCGGCACCAGGGGCAGATACTCGTGCCAGAACACGACGATCGCGGTGCTGCCGCTGCGGCCGGTCAGGAGCGACCAGGTTGCGGGCTCCGCCTCGATGGTCCAGCGGCTGCTGCGCAGCGCCAGCTCGAGGTAGAGGCCGATCAGGCGGCAGAGCAGCCAGCGCACCGGCGGGCTGCGCAGCAGCCGCTTCAGCATGGAGCGGCCGCGCGCGTCATGGTGGATCGTATCGTTTCACGTGAAACAATCCACAGGCCGGGACCCCTACGCGACACACGAGGACCGGAGCACGGCGCTTTCAGGACAGGTTCTGCGCCCGGTGCCGCAGCAGATGGTCTGCCAGCACGCAGGCCAGCATCGCCTCGCCCACCGGAACGGCGCGTATGCCGACGCAGGGATCGTGACGGCCCCGCGTCGACACCGCCACGGCCTCTCCGGCGCGCGTCACCGATGGCGCCGGCGTCAGGATGGAGCTGGTCGGCTTGACCGCGAAGCGGGCGATGATCGCCTGTCCCGTCGAGATCCCGCCCAGGATCCCGCCCGAGTGGTTGCTGTCGAACACGACGCGGTCTCCCTGCCGGCGCATGGGGTCGGCGTGCTGCTCGCCGCTGGCGCTCGCGGCGGCGAAGCCGTCGCCGATCTCGACCGCCTTGACCGCGTTGATGCCCATCAGCGCTCCCGCGATCTCCGCGTCCAGCTTGCCGTAGAGCGGCGCACCGAGCCCAGCCGGCACACCCAGGGCCTCGAGCTCGATGACGGCGCCCGCGGAGGAGCCGCGGCTACGCGTCGCGTCGAGATAGTCCGACCACACCTGCACCATCTGCGGATCGGGGCAGAAGAAGGGGTTGCGGCCGACCTCGTCCCACTGCCAGCGCGACCGGTCGACGGCGTGCGGCCCGATCTGCACCAGCGCGCCGCGCAGGATCATGTCGCCACCGAGCACACACCGCGCCACCGCGCCGGCGGCGACCCTCACCGCGGTCTCGCGCGCCGAGGCGCGGCCGCCGCCGCGTGGGTCGCGTATGCCGTATTTCAGCTCGTAGGTCAGATCGGCATGACCGGGCCGGTATCGGTCGGCGATCTCGGCGTAGTCGCGCGACCGCTGGTCCAGGTTCTCGATCATGATCGAGATCGGGGTTCCGGTGGTCCTGCCCTCGAACACGCCGGACAGGATGCGCGCCTGATCCGGCTCCTGGCGCTGCGTGGTGAAGCGCGACTGCCCCGGGCGGCGACGGTCGAGCCAGGGCTGGATGTCGGTCTCGCTGAGCGTCAGGCGCGGCGGGCAGCCATCGACCACGCAGCCGATCGCCGGACCGTGGCTCTCGCCCCAGCTCGTGAAGCGAAACAGGTGGCCGAAGCTGTTGTGCGACACCCGGCCTCCCTGGCGATCAATCCGAGACGGCCGCGATGTCCGGCGCCCCGGGGTTCTTCATGCCGACGGTATGATAGCCGGCATCGACATGATGCACCTCCCCCGTCACGCCGCCGGCCAGATCGGAGAGCAGATACAGACCGGCGCCGCCCACCTCGTCGATCGAGACGTTGCGCTCGAGCGGCGCGTTGAGCTGGTTCCACTTCAGGATGTAGTGGAAGTCGCCGATGCCGCTCGCCGCCAGGGTCTTGATCGGCCCCGCGCTGATCGCGTTCACCCGGATCCCGTCGCCGCCCAGGTCGGCCGCCAGGTAGCGCACGGAGGCTTCCAGCGCCGCCTTGGCGACCCCCATGACGTTGTAGTGCGGCATCACCCGCTCGGCGCCGAGATAGGTCAGCGTCAGCAGCGAGCCGCCCGGCTTCATCAGCGCGCTGGCCCGCTGGCAGACCGCGGTGAAGGAGAAGCAGGAGATGTCCAGCGCCTGCAGGAAGGCCTCGCGCGGCGTGTCGGCGTAGCGACCGCGCAGGTAGGCCTTGTCGGCCCAGCCGATGGCATGCACTAGGAAATCGATCCCACCCCACTCCCGCCGCAGGGTTGCGAACACCTCGTCCATCGCCGCGTCCTGCGCGACGTCGCAGGGCAGCACCAGCGACGCGCCCACGCTCTCCGCCAGCGGCCGCACCCGCTTCTCCAGCGCCTCTCCCTGGAAGGTGAAGGCGAGCTCCGCGCCCTGCGCAGCGCAGGCCGCGGCGATGCCCCAGGCGATGGAGCGGTTGTTGGCGACGCCCATGATTAGGCCGCGCTTGCCCTGCATCAGCGTGCCGCGTGCGGGAAGGGATGGAGCGCCGTCCGGCATGAAGCGTCGTCCTGCTGAGAATGGCCTTGATCACGATCGACGCGTCGACCAGGAAGGCGGCTGATGCTGGTCCGGGCGCCCTGACGTGGCAGCCCTGCATCGTCCTGGCACAGCCACGGCGGGGCGACAAGGGCCGCGGCGAACCCCTCCCAGGCTCGGCGGTTGCGGTATCACAGCGCGAGGAGGTCGTCCCATGCCAGAACATCCCCTGCGGCCGGAAGCCGATCCGATGGCGCTGTTCCGGCAGTGGCTGAGCGAAGCCGAGAGCTCGGAGCCCAACGATCCCAATGCCGTGGCGGTGGCGACGGCGACGGCGCAGGGCATGCCCTCGATCCGGATGGTCCTGCTCAAGGGCCTCGATACGAGGGGCTTCGTCTTCTACACCAACAAGCAGAGCCGCAAGGGCGACGAGCTGTCGTCCAACCGGCAGGCAGCGTTGCTGTTCCACTGGAAGACCCTGCGACGCCAGGTCCGCGTCGAAGGGCCGGTCGAGGACGTGACCGACGCAGAAGCCGACGCCTACTTCGCCAGCCGGTCGCGTGTCTCGCGCCTAGGCGCGATCGCGTCGGACCAGTCCCGCCCGCTCGCGACGCGGGAGGAGCTGCAGGGCCGTGTCGCCGAGCTGGAGGCGCGCTACCCGGACGAGGCGGTGCCGCGTCCCGCGCACTGGTCCGGCTACCGGGTGCTGCCCGAACACATCGAGTTCTGGCAGGACATGCCGTACCGGCTGCACGACCGCATGATCTATCGCCGCGACGCCGAGGGCGGCTGGCAGACGAGCCGGCTCTATCCGTGAGCGCGCCGTGATACAGTGTGGTGCCGGAACCGGGAAGCTTCCATCGTGAGCGATATCCGCAAGATCCTGCTGCCGCTGAACGGCACGCCCAACGGCGAGGCGGCGCTGGCGACCGGCCTGATCTTGGCCCGGCGCTTCGATGCGCATCTCGCGGCCCTGCACGTCCGCAGCGACGCCCGTGAGGTGGCGCCGTTGGCCGGGGAGGGACTGTCCGGGGCGATGGTCGAGGAGATGATGACCGCCGCCGAGCGCGACGCCACGCGCCGCTCGCTCAGCGTGCAGGAGGGGTTCGATCGCCTAGTCGGGCAGGCCGGGCTGGCGTTGCGCGACGGTGGCGACCTCGAGCCTGCCGGTGCCACGGCGGGACCCAGCGCCAGCTTTCGCTCCGTCATCGGGCGCGAGCACGAGATCGTCTCCTATGCCGCGAGGCTCGCCGATCTCACGGTGGTGCCGCACGCGAATTCCGGCGAGGAGGTCTCCTCCTCCGAGGCGCTGCACGCCGTGCTGTTCGACAGCGGCAGGCCGGTCGTGATCGCGCCGAAGATCAGCCCGCGCGTGGTCGGGCAGCGCGTCTGCATCGCCTGGAACGGCACCGGCGAGTCGGCCTCGGCGGTGCTGTCCATCCTGCCCTGGGCGCGGGATGCCGAGGCGGTGCAGGTGCTGCACTCGGAAGACTATCAGCGTCGAGGTCCGGAAGCCGGCGCCCTGCTGGACTACCTCGCGCTGCACGGCGTGCGCGCGACGCTGCAATCCTTCCGGGCCATCGACAAGGAAGTCGGCGCGGGCCTGCTCGCCGCCTGCTCCAAGTTCGGCGCCGACATGCTCGGCATGGGCGCCTACTCGCACTCGCGGCTGCGTCAGCTCATCCTGGGCGGCGTCACACGCCATGTCCTGGAGAACGCAGCGCTCACCGTGCTGATGGCCCGTTAGGCCCGAGGTCGTCCCCTAGACGCCGGGCAGCTCGTTCACCGCCACCACGCGCCAGCAGCGCGGGTGGCGCTCGAGGATCGTGACCGAGAGGTTCTGCACCGAGAACCGCAACGCCGTCTCCGCATCCACGCCGAGCGCGTGCGCGACCGCCGCCCGGATCGCGCCGCCGTGGCTGACCACCACGATGTCCTGCCCGTCATGGCTGTCGGCGAGCCGCTCGAGCGTCATCGCCACGCGCGCGCACACCTGCTGCATGCTCTCGCCACCCGGAGGCACCTCGTCGGCGGCGATCGACCAGAACACGTGCGCCGGCAGCCGCAGCTTCGCCGGTAGTGCCGCATGCGGCAGGCCCTGCCACTCGCCCATGTCCTGCTCGATGAGGCCCGGCTCGACCTGCCATGGGGTCTGTGGATAGCCCGCCTGCTGGATCGCCCCCGCGGTGCGCTGCGTGCGCGACAGCGGGGTCGCATACCAGGCCGGCGTCAGCGGCAGACGGGCGGCCAGCGCTCGATACATCGGCACCTGTGCCACCAGGCTCTCTGGGCAGAGCGGCACGTCCATCGCGCCATACAGCATCATGCGCGCGTTCTGCTCCACCAGCGCGTGGCGGATCAGCCAGAACCGGGTGATGCCCGACTCGAGCTCGGGCGTGTCGAGAAAGGCGGAGCGATCGTTCATCAAGCATCCATCATTGGGGCGCCGCGGCACTCCGGCAGCGGCGCGTAGCTCGGTTCCGGGTCGGCGGCCTGCAGCAGCGTCCAATGGCGCAGCAGCAGGCCGATCTTGTCCAGCACTCGCCGCGCATCAGCAACCTCCCGCGCCAGCCGACGGTCCGCGTCCAGTCCCTCATGCGACGGCTCGCCGGACAGCAGGCGCGCGCCGGCCGAGATGCGCAGGGCGCCGGCCGGCCCTCCGGCCAGCGCCCGGTGGGACACCGGGGCCGGCTGGCCGATGTGGCAGAGCAGCCTGGCCAGCCGGCGGTCCGCCTCTGGAGCCGCCGGCAGGATCCGCGAGACATCGGCGTTGAGCCAGCGATAGAGCAGTCGCGCCCGCTGCATGGTCAGCGGGACCAGCCCGGCATCCCCACCCTGGCCCGGATCACGCCGCGGCTCGAGCACCAGGAAGCTCAGGATGGTCTGCAGCTGGTCCCAGGCGCGCCCTGGTCGGCCACCGCGTGCTGCCCGCGGCGGGCCGCGATCCGGCGCCGGGACCTCGACCAGGACCAAGTTCGGATGCTTTCGGATCGCCTCGCGCACCCCGTCCAGGAAGAACTCCAGCCGCGTGCGCACCGCCGCCGGCGGCACCGACGCGAAGGCTTCCATCTCCGCCAGCGCCGCCTGCCAGCGCAGCACCATGCCGAGATTGATCCCTGTCGGCAGATGCGACGCCGCAGCCATGTCGGCCGGCCAGTCCGACCGATGGCCGTAGGCGCAGAGCCCGGACGGCAAGCTGCGCGACGTGCGGCGCACGATCCGCTTCGGCAGCAGCAGCGCGCCGCAGAAGGGCGGCCCGGTGAAGAATTTCGACCCGGTGGTCATCACCATCCAGCCGAGCGACAGGTAGTCGCGCACCCGGCCCTGATCGAGCCGCGCCTGACAGGCATCCACGACGACGTCGATCGCCTCGCCATGCACCGCGCGCAGCCGTCGCAGGCAACCCAGCGAAGGTGCCAGCAGGCCGGTCTTGGACAGATCCAGCAGGTGCAGCAGCACGCGTCTGCCGGCGTGGCGCTCGGTCGCGACCAGGGCCTCGCACTCGGCATCGATCTCTGCCGGCGGCCGCAGCGTTGCTGTTGACGTGAGTCATGCCTAGCTTGTCA
>CAXTOC010000115.1:7806-8111 GCA_964245725.1 uncultured Acetobacteraceae bacterium
GCGCACCGCGAGCGACACCACGCGCGTGTCGTTGCGAAAGCCCTCGACCACGTCGCCCTTGCGCACCCGCCGCCGTCCGGAGGTGTCGTCGGCGAAGTGCCGGCCCTCGGCCGCCAGCGGCACGCCGGTCCCGGTCTCTTCGGGCGCCGTCAGGATCGTGCTTATGGGTTCGCCGCGCTCGGCCAGCGCCAGGGCGAGCAGCTCGCAGTCGGTGCCCGAGGCCGTGAGCACCACCTCGTGGCCAAGCGGCAGGCGGTAGTGCGACGCGATGCCGGATCGCACGGCGCCGACCTCCAGCGCCAGCG
>CAXTOC010000116.1:0-8011 GCA_964245725.1 uncultured Acetobacteraceae bacterium
AGATCACGCCGCAGCGCCTGTCGGCGTTCCGGCGGGGCTGCGTCCAGGCCGGCCTGTCGGTGAGCTCGCTGCAGGCGATCTTCTACCTCAGGCCGGAGGCGTCCCTGCTCGGCGACTCCGCCGGGTTCGCGGCGATGGCCGAGCACGTGCGTCGCGTGGCCGAGATCGCGCAGGCACTCGGCGCCGGCGTGGCGGTGTTCGGCGCACCGAAAAGCCGGCTGCGCGGCGCGCTGTCAACCGCGGACGCGATGGCGCGCGGCGCCGAGCGGCTGCGCCGGCTGGGCGAGCTCGCCGCGTCGGGCGACCTGACCCTGGCCATCGAGCCGGTGCCGGCGCTGTACGGCGCGGATTTCCTCGAGCACGCGACGGACGTGGTCGAGATCGTGCGTAGCACCAGCCACCCGCGCGTGCGCGCCCATCTCGACACCGCCTGCGTGGAACTCGGCGGCGACGACATCGCGGCCGCGATCCGCGAGGCGGCACCCGTGCTCGCGCACTACCACGTCGCCGAGCCGCAGCTCGGCCCGTTCGCCGCACCGCTCGGCCGTCACGCCGACGCCGGGGCGGCGCTGGACGCGATCGGCTATGCCGGCTGGGTGGTGATCGAGATGCGCGAGCTCGAGGCCGCCGATGCGTGGCCGGGCGCCGTCGCGACCGCCATCGACCACGCGCGCGCGCACTATCTCGGTCCGGCGCCGCCCACGCCGCGATGAGTGCCGCGACGAGTGCCGGGCTGTCGCCGGTCCGCTTCCGCGACGGGCACTACCAGGCGCACGAGCCCGACCGAGGCTGGCGCGCGATCTGCCGCGATGGTCAACCGGTGCGACGCCTGGTGCATGGCTGGCATCCGGTCGGACTGTATCGCGGCTTCGGCCGCGTGCTGCTGCTGGAGCTGCGTCACGGCAGCGGGCGCGAGGCCAGCTGGTTCCTCGATCCATCGCAGGCGCTGATCTGCAACGATCTCGACCGGCTGCCGGCGGACGCGCTGCAGGCGCTCGCCGCCCTGGTCGTGCCGGCCCTGCGACGCCTGCGCGACGTGCTGCTGGCGGGAGATCCGGACGGGACGGAGCTCGACCCGCTCGGGCTGCACGCGCTGAACCCCGACACGATCGCGCGGCTGATCGGCTTCGCGGGCGATCGGCTGGCGCCGCCGCCGACCCTGATCTCGCTGGACGCGGTCGGCCCCGGCCAGCAGGCGATCGCGGTCGGCGGCACCTCGCTCTCGGTCGCGGCACTGCGCGCCTGCCTCGCACCGCGGATGCAGCAGCAGCACATGGCGGTGCTGGCGGGGGGCGCCTACGAGGCGGTCTGCCCGTTCACCGGTGCGACGCTGCGCACCACCACGACCATCCTCGAGGATCGCACCAGCGCCTGCCGGTTCGAGGCGCCCGCCTCCGGGGCGGAGCCCGCACGGGTGTTCTACCTGTGCAACAATCCGGTGATCAGCGAGCGCGAGCTGTTCATCCCTTCGCTGAACTGCACCCTGGCGCTGCGCGTGCCCGAGCATGCCGACCGGCTGTTCGCGCGCCTGCTCGCGGCGGTGGTGCAGCACGCGGGGGTGCTGCCCGGCTACCTCGGCATGCGCAAGCGGCCGGCCAACATCCTGACCCCGTTCCCGGGACTGCATGTCGGCCACGTGCTGTGGAACGAGCTGACCGGGCTGGACCGGATCCGCCGCGCGCTGCCCGCCGAGGCGCTGCCCATGGTGATCGTGCCGAACCCGGAGGCGGGGACGGAGGTATTCGGCCCGGTGGAGCGCATCCTCCCAGAGTTCGACGGCAAGGTGCTTCGCCTGCCGGCGCGCGACGTCGCCGGCCTGGTGTATCGCGAGGGCCTCACCGCCATGCGCGTCTATGACGAGTACGTCTCCCGCCACCTCGCGGCGCGCGTCGGCCTGGTGGCGCGGCAGGACGCGGCGGTCGAGCCCGACCACGCGCTCGCGTCGGAGTTGCGCGGGCAGGGCAGGCCGGTGATCCTGATCGGGCTGCGCGTGCACAACCGCACGGTGCCGGATCAGGTCGGCCTGTGGCGGGGCGTGATCGAGCACCTCTCGCATCGCCTCGGACCGGTCGCGGTGGTGATCGACGGCATCAACGCCCGCCTGCAGGCGGACCCTTCGACCGACTACGGGACCTTCGGCCCGCGCGGCCCGCGCGCGCCGGTGCTCGACGAGCTGCAGATCGTCATCGAGCTGCGCCGCCACTTCCAGGGCGATGACGTCACGCTGATCAACATGGTCGGGGCGCCGGTCGCGCGCAGCCTGTTCTGGGCGCAGCAGGCGCTGTTCTTCGTCTCGCTCTGGGGTGCCGGTCTGGCGAAGTATCGCTGGGTCGCCAACAAGCCGGGCCTGGTGCTGACCAACCGGGTCAACCTGGACCATCCGGAGGGGTCGGTGCGCATCTATCACGCGCCCGAGCTGATGGAGGCGCCGACCGCGCTGGATTTCATCGCGCCGGAGCACGTGACCGACCGTGCCGCCTCCGACTTCCACGGCGGCTTCTACAACGACTTCACCGTCGATCCGGCGGGCCTCGACCAGGCGCTGGACCGGCTGCTGGCCAGGGTCGCGGAGCAGGGCGGCCGGGACGCAGGATGAACGGCGACGCCGCGCGGCAATATCTTGACGGTGGCAAGTTTATCGTTGACGGCTGCCCGACGAGCGTGATCTTGTCACCGTCAAGATACTCCGGGGGTTGGACATGCTCGGCATGGTCTTCGACGCGGTCCTGGCCCTGCACGTCGCCGGTGGCGCGGTCGCGCTTCTCGCCGGCCCCGCGGCGATGCTGACGCGCAAGGGCCGGCGCCTGCACCGCCTGTCCGGCCGCTGCTACGCCGTCGCCATGCTGGTCACGGCCGCCTCCGCGCTCTGGCTCGCGCTCGCGACGCGCAACGTGCTCCTGCTGGTGATCGCGGTGTTCAGCTTCTTCCTCGTGTTCACGGGCTGGCGGGCGCTGGCCCAGAAGCGACTGCACGAGAGCGGCCAGGGGGCGCACTGGTTCGACTGGCTGGTCTCGGCGCTCACGCTCGGCTTCAGCGTCGGGCTGTTCGTCACGGGATGGATCGCGGGCCGGGACGTCACCGAGCTGTTCTTCGGATCCGGCGGCAGCATCCTCGCGCTGCGCGAGATGCTCCAGCTGACCGGACGCGGCGTGCGGCCGGGCGACTGGCTGGTCCGGCACATGATCGGCATGTCGGGCGCCTACATCGCCACCGTGAGCGCGTTCGCGGTCGTCACGCTCACCGTGCTGCCGCGCCCCGTCGCCTTCATCGCTCCGACCTTGATCGGCACCCCGCTGATCGCCTGGCTGGCCACGCGACTCACGGTGGCCCTGCGGCATGGGCGGACGGCGGGGGAGATCCTGCGCGAGGGTGCAGGCTGACGACGTCCGGCTCCGGTCGCCCCCGGCGCGTAGCTCGACGCGCCGTCTCAGCCGGTGCGGGCGAGCTCCCGCAGCTCCCGCAGCTCCGATACCGACACCGCCCGGACGGCGGGAACGGTTCGCCCATGGCAGGCGCGGATCTCGGCCGTGCCTCGCTGCGGATCGGTCGGTAAACCGGATCTTAACCATTTCGCGGCAGACCGGTCCGCGTGGGAACAACTCGATCAGCCTGTGGTCGCCCTGGCGCGATGATGGTGGGCCGTGGGCGAGCACGGGCCGAAGAGAACGGGAAGGCCGAGCGGGCGTTCGCCGCGGGGCTGCGGCTCCATCAGGCCGGCGACCTGACCGGAGCGGTCGCGTGCTATCGTCGAGCGCTCTCCGTGCGGCCCGATGCCGCGGCGGTGCACGTCAACCTCGGCAGCGCGCTGCGGGATCTCGGACAGGCCGAAGCCGGGATCGGCCATCTTCGCATCGCGCTCCGCCTGACGCCGGACTTGGTGCAGGCTCACAACAATCTGGGCATCGCGCTGAGGCAGCAGCGACGGCTCGACGAGGCGGCGTCATGCTTCAGGGCCGCCCTGAAGCTGAAGCCGGACTACGTCGAAGCACGGATCAATCTCGGCACCGCGCTGAAGGAGGCAGGACAGCTCGACGAGGCGGTGGCGTGCTTCCGCACCGCCCTCGCCTCGAGCCCAAATCTTGCCCTACTGCACTACAATCTCGGCAACACGCTGAAGGCGCAGCAGCGTCTCGACGAGGCCGCCGCGTGCTTGCGCCGGGCGATCGAGCTCTCCCCCGGCCACGTGGGGTCGCACTACAACCTGGGCCGGATCCTGCTGGCGCAGGGAGACATGGCGGCAGGCTGGGAGGAGCTCGAGTGGCGCTGGAAGACGCCGCACATGCTGCCCGCGCTCCGCCGCTTCGCCCAGGCGCAGTGGCGCGGCGAGGCGGGGGAGGGCCGGACGCTGCTGATCCACGCCGAGCAGGGTTTCGGCGACACCCTGCAATTCTGCCGCTACGCTCCGCTCGCCGCCGCGCGTGGTCTGAGGGTGATCATGCAGGTGCCGAGGCCGCTGATCCGCTTGCTGCGCAGCCTGCCCGGCGTGCAGCGCCTGATCGAGACCGGCGAGGAGCCGCCCCCGTTCGATCTCCATTGCCCGATGCTCAGCCTGCCGCTGGCGCTGGCCACCACCGCGGCGACGATACCTGCCGCACTTCCCTATCTGCAGGCCGATGCGGCGCAGGCGGCGGCGTGGCGGGCTCGTCTCGAGGAGGGCGGAGGCAGGCGACCGAGCGTGGGCCTGGCCTGGGCCGGCAGCGCGACGATGCCGCTCGACGATCAGCGTTCCCTGACGACCGCCCATCTGGCCCCCCTGCTCGAAGTCGAGGGGGTGCACCTGATCAGCCTGCAGAGAGACCACACCCCCGCCGCGGGTGGTCCGCTCACCAGCTTCATGGACGAGATGCAGGATTTTGCCGACACGGCAGCCCTGTTGGCCGCACTCGACCTGGTGATCTCGGTGGACACCGCGGCGGCGCATCTCGCCGGCGCGCTGGGCCAGCCGGTCTGGCTGCTGGACCGGTTCGACCCGTGCTGGCGCTGGCTCGCCAGCAGGCTGGACAGTCCCTGGTATCCCTCGCTCCGGATCTACCGCCAGCCACGGCCGGGAGACTGGGGCACGGTGCTTGCCGAGGCGGCCCGCGACCTCCGCGGACTCGCCGGGCCAGCCTGACCGGTTCCAGTCCTCGGCCACCCGGCGCAGCCGTCCCCGACCCGCTCGTCCACGGCGTCAATGCCCACGAAGGGTCGGATCCTCTCGAGCACCCTGATCGCAGCGACGGCCTGGTCCACGGCATGACCGTGGCCACCGGGAAGCTCGCTGATTTCGCGCCCGCGGGAGTGCCGGCGCTGGACTCGTGGCAGGCTTGAGCATCCGCCGGAGGCTGGGCGCCCGGGAGCATCTGCTCGGCGATCCTCGCGCGGACCATGCTGCGCCCTCCCCGGCTTGCGTGACGCGCCGGCGCGTGCTCTAAGCCGCGCCTTCCCTGCCGGAGCGGTGGCATCCGCCTCGGCTATACCCATGCCCAAATCGGCGCCGCCCGGTCGGGCAGCCGCCTGGAATGGTCCGGGGCCGCGGGTTGAACTCAGCCGAAGGGAGCAGCCATGCCGTTCTACGAGTGCGTGCTGATCGCGCGCAACGACGTCACCCAGCAGCAGGTCGAAGGCCTCGCCGACAGCATCGCGGGCCAGCTCGAGGGCGAGGGCGGCTCGGTGCAGAAGCGCGAGTACTGGGGGCTGCGCAGCCTCGCCTACAAGATCAAGAAGAACCGCAAGGGGCACTACATGCTGCTCGGCCTCGACGCCAAGCCGGCCTCGGTCAACGAGATGGAGCGCCAGCTCAACCTGAACGAGGACGTGCTGCGCTTCCTGACCCTGCGCGTCGAGGCGATCGACGAGAACCCGTCTGCGATCCTCAGCCGCAAGGGCGACGAGCGCGAGCGCGGCTTCCGCGGTCCCAAGCCGGCCGGACGCTTCGATAGCGGCCGCAAGCGCGGCTACGACGATCGCGAGGAGTTCCGTGCCCGCGACGAGGGCGCCCCGCGCGGCGGTCGCGACATGGCGGAAGCGGAGTAGGTCAGATGTCAGACAGCACCGACGTCAATCCCGCGCAGCGCCGCACCGCGGTCGGCGCGCGCCGGCCGTTCTATCGCCGTCGCAAGTCCTGCCCGTTCTCCGGCCCGAACGCGCCCAAGATCGACTACAAGGACGTGCGGCTGCTGTCGCGCTTCCTCTCCGAGCGCGGCAAGATCGTGCCCAGCCGGATCACCGCGGTCTCGGCGAAGAAGCAGCGCGAGCTCGCCCAGGCGATCAAGCGCGCCCGCTTCCTCGCCCTGCTGCCCTACATTCTGACCTGAGGGAGACGGATCATGGCCGCGACCGAGGTGATCCTGCTCCAGCGCGTCGAGAAGCTGGGACAGATGGGAGAGGTGGTGCGCGTCAAGCCGGGCTTCGCCCGCAACTACCTGCTGCCGCAGGGCAAGGCGATCCGCGCCAACGCGCACAACCGCGACCGTTTCGAGCGCGAGCGCATACAGCTCGAGGCGCAGAACCTGAAGCGTCGCGAGGAGGCCGAGAGGCTGGCCGAGCGCGTCGGCGGCATGTCGGTGGTGATCATCCGCCAGGCAGGGGACTCCGGCAGCCTGTACGGCTCGGTCTCGCCGCGCGACATCGCGGTCGCCATCTCCGAGGCCGGGCTGACCGTCGGCCGCCAGCAGGTCCAGCTCGACCAGCCGATCAAGATCCTCGGCCTGACCGAGGTGCGCGTGGTGCTGCATCCCGAGGTGGTGATACGCGTGACGGTCAACGTCGCCCGCTCGCCTGAAGACGCCGAGCGCCAGGCGCGCGGCGAGGCGGCCGGCCGCGACGCCGCCGAGGCCGAAGAGGCGGAGACCGCGCCCGAGTTCGAGCTGGGCAACTAGAGCAGGGGGCTTTGCCTCTCGACCCCATCAGAGGCGAGCCCCGTAATGGGGTCTGGGGCCAACTGGCCCCAGCGGGTCAAGGGCGGAGCCCTTGCCCTGCCGTGTCAGCAGGTCTCCGGCTGAGAGGCACCGCTAGCGGCCCGCGCCGCCGATGACGACCGACCTGCGCTGCGCCTGCTGCGGGCCGCCGCCGGCGGGAATGAAATCCACGCTGACCTGGCGGCCGGGAGGCATCGCGCCGACGTAGGCAGCGAATGCGGCGACGCTCGGGAACACCCGCCCGTCCACCGCGATGATCTGGTCGCCGACACGCAGGCCCGCCTGATCGCCGGCGGAACCGGGGCGCACGGCTCTCACCTGCATCAGCTCGAACACCATGCCGCCATCGGAGATCTGACCCGCTCGCGCCACCGAGAGGCCAAGCGCGCCGCCGCTGTGCGGCAGGGCGGCCGCCTCCTGCGACGAGAGCAGCCGGTAGCCCATACGGTTCTCGGCGTGTGCCGTTAGCGCCACGCACTGCAGCAGGAGGATCGCCGCGACCGCCGGCCCGAGGCGGCGCTCGCTTGCGCGCCCGACGCTCATGTGCCGGCGCGTCGGGCGGCCCACGCACCGCTCCGTGCGCTGCCGCCTGCTGATCCCGCGTCGTCCATCTGCATCGGTGTCCCGGTCGTGGTCGGCCATGCCGCCCAAGAGCGCAAGGATCAGGTCTTCGCGATACGCACGCGCTGCGAACGCTCGGCCGCCACCTGATCCGCGGTGTAGGGGGCTGCCGTCTCCTCGTAGCGGGTCCAGCCGCCGGTCTGGTAGTCGGTGCGGCGGCCGGCCACATCGACCGCGCTCGTCGTCCGGCCGTCCAGCACCGTGGCGATGGTGGTGGCCTGGCTGTCGTCGCCCCGCACCGTGACCAGGGTGCCGCCGCGACGCACACCCTCGGCGTAGGTGTGCGCCTGCTCCTCGGGCACGCCCGCATGCACCAGCGAGCCGAGGAGGCCGCCGCCGGCAGCGCCGAGGCCGGCGCCGGTCAGGGTCGCCACCAGCCATCCGGCCGCCACGACCGGGCCAACGCCCGGGATCGCCAGCAGGCCGAGCCCGGTCAGCAGGCCGACGCCGCCGCCAACCAGGGTGCCGGTGGTGGCGCCGGTGCCGGTGGC
>CAXTOC010000117.1:0-7979 GCA_964245725.1 uncultured Acetobacteraceae bacterium
GTGTCGAACGCCGGGCACTTCGACTTCCTCGCCCCCTGTTCGGAGGCGCTGGCCCGGGTGGCGCCGGCGATCTGCAGCAGCGAGGCGTTGTTCGACCGTGCCCGCTTCCACCGGCTGTTCGATGCCGAGCTGGTCGGTTTCTTCACGCGGACGTTGCCCCCAGGCAATGGATGAGGCGGCGCTAGCCGTGCGCGCCCAGGGCCGGCAGCAGGATGTGCAGCATCAGCAGCACCAGCACGATCGTGATCAGGATGGCGAAGATGCCGCCGAACAGGCGGATCGCGCCGACGATCAGCAGCAGCGCCGCCACCACGAGCACGACATTCTGTCCCTCTGCCCCGATCCCCATCGGGGCGAGCGAGTCGCGCAGCACCGCCTCGATCGCACCGATGCCGAGCACGATGAGGTGGAACAGCCCGAGGATCAGCGAGAGCACCAGGTCGATCGCGTGCTGCATGGACGGTGCTCCTCAGGATCATGCTTCCAGCCGGTCGAGCCGGCGCAGGGTCGGGAACAGCCGCATCCATAGCAGCGTGACCACCAGCGTGCCTACGCCGCCGAGCACCACCGCGGGCACGGCGCCGATCAGCGCCGCCAGCGTGCCGCTCTCGAACTCGCCGAACTGGTTCGAGGTGCCGATGAACAGCATGTTCACCGCCGACACCCGGCCGCGCATGCTGTCGGGCGTGCGCAGCTGCACCAGGCTGGATCGCACCACCACGCTGACCACGTCGGCCGCGCCCAGCACGGCGAGGGCCGCGATCGAGAGCGGCAGCGAGCGGGACAGGCCGAACACGATGGTGGCGAGCCCGAACAGCGCCACGGCGGCGAACATCAGCGGTCCGGCGCGACCGCCGATCGGATGGCGGGCCAGGAGCAGCGACAGCGCCAGCGCGCCGACCGCGGGAGCGGCGCGCAGCAGCCCCAGCGCGAACGGCCCGGAATGCAGGATGTCGCGCGCATAGACCGGCAGCAGGGCGGTGGCGCCGCCGAGCAGGACGGCGAACAGGTCGAGCGAGATGGCGCCGAGGATGTCCGGCCGGCTGCGTATGAAGGCGATGCCGCCGAACACGGCGGCCAGGCTGACCGGCTCGCGCGGCGGCGGCGTGCGGCGTGGGATCAGGCTGGCGCAGATCGAGGCGGCCGCGAACAGGCAGGCGCAGGCCGCGTAGGGGACGGGTGCGCCGAGGCCGTAGAGCAGGCCGCCCAGCGAGGGGCCGATGATGGTCACGCTCTGGAACACCGAGGAGAACAGCGCGGCGGCGCGGGAGAACAGCGTGGGCGGCACCAGTGCGGGCAGCATCGCCTGCATGCACGGCGCCTCGAACGCCCGCGCCGCGCCGAGCAGGGCCACCGCGACGTAGATCAGCGCCGGCGTCAGCGCGTGCAGGATCGACGCCGCGGCGAGGCCGCAGGCGCCCCCCATCTCGACCAGCTGGCAGGTCACCGCGATGCGTCGGCGCTCGAAGCGGTCGGCGGCGTGGCCGGCCACGAAGATCAGCAGCACCATCGGCAGGAACTGGGCGAGGCCCACCAGGCCGAGCGACAGCGCCCGGTGGGTCAGGGCGTAGATCTGCCAGCCGACCGCGACCGACTGCATCTGGTAGGCCATGGCCGAGCCGGAGCGGCTGAACAGCAGCCCGGCCACGCCGGGGTAGCCGAGGACGCGCATGCCGGACGCGCCGTCCGAGGATCGTGAGCTCTTCATCATCCGCAACTAGACCGTCAGAGGCGCATCTCGCCAGCCTGCCTCGAGCGACTAGGGCATCTGCCGGGTCGGAGCGGCTGGCCGTATCAGGCTGCGTATGACGTCCGCGGCCCGCGGGAAGTCGGCCGGAACGGCCGCCGGTCCCAGTGCCCGGCGTTCCCGCAGCAGGCGATGCAGGTCCCGCACGTCGCGGCTCCACGAGATCGGGGTGACCGCGCTCAGCGTGCGCAGGAAGCTCGTCTGGTGGTCGCCCGCTCCTCGCGGGTTGGGAAAGGCCACGAATGGCTTGCGGGCGACCAGCAGCTGGATCACCGTGGCGCCGCCGTGGGTGACGACCAACGAGCTGTCGGCGATCAGGTCGTCGATGCTGGAGCGGCCGACGAACTGCTCGCCGTGCGAAAGCCGGTAGCGCGACTGGCCGCCCTGGCAGATCACCGGCTCGTCCAGCACCGCCGTTCCGGCCAGCCGGTCCACCTCCGCCAGCAGCTCGTCGAACGGCATGGTGGTGCCGACCGTCACCAGGATCACAGGATCGTCCCGAGACGGCTCGCGGGATAGGCCGCGCGCAGGTCCGGCCACTGCACGATGAACATCGTCGCGAGGCGGCAATGATAGATCAGCCTGCCGGTGTTGGACAGGCGGCCGACCCGGGTGATGCTCTCGACGAACACCGTGCGCACGCGCAGCAGCCGCGCGGCCAGCAGCATCGGCACCGCGTGGCTGCAGCCGACCGCGATCACCAGCTCGACCCGCCGTCGCCGCGCCAGGAGCAGGCTGGTCGCGAGCGTGCGCCCGAAGGCGCGCAGGTCGCGTCCGAGCCAGCCGCGGGTCTTGCTGGAGAACGCGGGCACCGTGTGGCATTCCCCGCCTGGCAGTCCCGCCTCGCCCGGGATCCCGCCGAACTCGGTGCGCAGGTAGAGGAAGTCGAGATCGTCGCCGACCGCCGCCAGCAGGCAGCGTGTCTCGAAGGTGAAGCCGCCACCCGAGAGGATCACCAGCGCCAGCGGCCGGCCCGGGGGCGAGCCGGGCGGGGGCATCATGCCGGCCGCTTCGGCCGGGTGGCGTAGGCGGCCAGGATCCCGAGCACGCCGCACAGCAGGATGCAGGCCATCGGCACCAGGCTGGTCGGCCGCAGCACGCCCATGGCGATGCCGCTGATCGAGCCGAGGCCGAACTGCAGGGTGCCCAGCAGGGCCGAGGCGCTGCCGGCGTGTCGGGCGTGGCTGGCCAGCGCGAACACCGTCGCGTTGGGGCTGATGAAGCCCATCGCGGCCATCAGTGCCATGATCGGCAGCGAGACGAAGATCGCCGGGCGGCCGGCGCCGGCCAGCCCGGTCAGCACCAGCCCCAGGAACAGGATGGCGGCCACCGTCAGCATGACGATCCCCAGGCGCAGCAGCCGTTCCATGCCGATCCGGTGCACCACGTGCGCGTTGATCTGCGTGCACAGGATGTAGAAGAAGGCGTTGACGCCGAACAGGACGCCGAACTGGGTCGGCGAGAAGTGCAGGATGCGCTCGAAGGCGATCGGCGCGCCCGACAGGTAGCCGAAGATGGTGAAGGTGGCGAAGCCGCAGATGCAGGTGTTGGACAGGAACGAGCGCTCGTTCAGGATCAGCAGGTAGCGGCCCAGCACCTCGACCGGCGGCAGGCGCAGGCGGCTCGCGCGCGGCAGCGTGTCGGGCAGCACGGCGGCGACCAGGACCAGGCTGGCCACCCCGTAGATCGTCGCCACCCAGAAGATCCAGCGCCAGGAGGCGACGCTGAGCACGAGGCCGCCCAGCGTCGGCGCCAGGATCGGCACCACGCCGAGCACAAGCATCAGCTGCGACATGATCTTGGCGCCCTGCGGGCCGGTGGCGATGTCTCGCACCACCGCGCGCGGGATCACCATGCCGGCCGAGCCGCCGAGGGCGGCGAGGAAGCGCCAGACGGTAAAGGACCAGATGCCGTGCGACGCGGCGCAGCCGATCGAGCCCAGCGTGTAGATGCTCATCCCGACCAGCAGCGGCGCCCGCCGTCCGACGCGATCGGAGAACGGCCCCTGGGTGAACTGGCCGACCGCGAGGCCGGCGAACCAGGCGGCGAGCGTGATCTGCGCCGAGCCCGTACCCCCGCCCAGGGTGGCGTCGAGGGTCGGGAACGCCGGCAGGTACATGTCGGTGGAGAGCGGGCCGACGGCACTCAGCGAGCCCAGCAGCAGGATCAGCCAGACCGGCATCCGCCCGGCGGCGAACAGCCCCGAGGTCGTCGAGGCGGCGGCGAGCGGGCCGGCCGCGATCGGCTGGACCGTCGGGCCGGGCCGGTCCGCGGAGGAGGCGACGCCGGGCATGATGGCCTCAGCCGGCGGTCCCGCCGACGGTGAGCCCGGTCATCTTCAGCGTCGGCTGGCCGACGCCGACCGGGACGCCCTGGCCGTTCTTGCCGCAGGTGCCGATGCCCGGGTCCAGCGCCAGGTCGTCGCCGATCATGCTGACCTTGGTCATCGCGTCCGGGCCGTTGCCGATCAGGGTGGCGCCGCGCACCGGCGCTGTGACCCGGCCATCCTCGATCAGGTAGGCCTCGCTGGCGGCGAACACGAACTTGCCCGAGGTGATGTCGACCTGGCCGCCGCCGAAATTCACCGCGTACAGGCCGCGCCTGACCGAGCGGATCATCTCCTCGGGGCTGTGGCCGCCGGCCAGCATCACCGTGTTGGTCATGCGCGGCATCGGCATGTGGGCGTAGGACTGGCGCCGGCCGTTGCCGGTGGCGGCGACGCCCATCAGCCGCGCGTTCATCCGGTCCTGGATGAAGCCGGTGAGGATGCCGTCCTCGATCATCACGGTGCGGCTGGTCGGCGTGCCCTCGTCGTCTATGGTCAGGCTGCCGCGACGTCCCTCGATGGTGCCGTCATCGACCACGGTCACGCCCGGTGAGGCGACGCGCTTGCCCATCAGGCCGGCGAAGGCGGAGCTGCCCTTGCGGTTGAAGTCGCCTTCCAGCCCGTGCCCGACCGCCTCGTGCAGCAGGATGCCGGGCCAGCCGCTGCCCAGCACCACCTCCATCTCGCCGGCCGGCGCCGGGCGGCTGTCGAGATTGACCAGCGCCTGACGCAACGCCTCGTCGACGGCGTGCCTCCAGCTGGCCTGGTTCAGCACGGTGGCGTAGGCGACGCGGCCGCCGGTGCCGTAGCTGCCGCTCTCGCGTCGGCCGTCCGCCTCCACCACCACGCTGACGTTGAGCCGCACCAGCGGCCGCAGGTCGGCGACCCGATGGCCGTCGGCGCGCAGGATCTGCACCGCCTGCCACTCGGCGGCGAGCGAGGCCATCACCTGCACCACGCGGCTGTCGCTGCCGCGGGCGTAGCCGTCGATCTCCGAGAGGATTGCGGCGCGGCTGCCGAACTCGGCCTCGGCCAGCGGATTGGCATCGGAATACAGGCGGGTGTTGGTGGCGCGCGGACGGTCCGCGACGGTGCCGCTGCGCCCGGCGCGCACCATGCCCACGGTGGCGGCGGCGCGGCGCAGCGCGTCCTCGCTGATCTCGTCGGAGTGGGCGTAGGCGGCCTCGTCGCCGAGCACGGCGCGCAGGCCGAACCCGGTGGAGGTGTCGAAGCTCGCCGAGCGTATCACCCGGTCGTCGAGCGAGATCATCTCGCTCTCTCGGTACTCGAGGAACAGCTCGCCGTCGTCGGTGCCGGCCAGCGCGCCCGCAAGCACGCGTTCCGCGGCGACACGGTCGAGCCTGGCGCCGGCGCGTTCGAAGAACAGCTGATCGGTGGTCCCCAGGGGCGAGAAGGCGTTCATCGGGCAGGCTCCTGGCGGTCGAGGACCGACATCATAGCGTTACGTTAGAAGACAAGGCAAAGCGCTGCGGCCTCAGGCTCGGGCGCGGCGCGGCCGCCTCAGGCTGTGCAGCACCACCAGCGACACCGTGAGCAGCAGCGCTGCCATCGTCTGGTGCATCGTGCCCGCCCAGACCGGCACCACCAGCAGCAGCGTGGTCACGCCGAGCGCGTACTGCGCCAGCACCGCCCAGCCGAGCAGCATCAGCGCGTCGCGGGCGCCCTTGCCGAGGCGGCTGCGCAGCCCGACCAGCAGGGTCAGGCCGACCGTGAGCGCCGTGAGCGTCGCCACCACGCGATGGTCGAACTGCACCGCGGCCAGGTTCTGCGTCAGGTTGCGCCAGAACGGCGTCAGCGCCGCGTAGTGCCGCGGCAGCAGCCGCCCGTCCATGTCGGGGAAGCTGTTGTAGGTGAACCCGGCATGGGTGCCCGCGGTGAAGCCGCCGGCGACCACGGTGACCCCGACCAGCAGGCAGGACATCGCCGCCAGGCGACGCGTCCAGGCGGCGCCTCGGCTCGAGGGAACCGCCGGGGGGACCGGGCGGCGCACGTCGAGCGCGGTCCACAGGATCGCCGCGTAGAGCGCGAACGCGAAGCACAGATGCAGCACCAGGCGCACCGGCGCCACGCGCACGCTGTCGGGGTCGAAGCCGGAGGCGACCATGAACCAGCCGATCGCGCCCTGCAGGCCGCCGAGCACGAACAGCAGCGCCAGCCGCGCGATCAGCCGGGTGCCGATGATGCCGCGCGCGGCGAATACCAGCAGCGGCACGAACAGCACCAGCCCGATCAGGCGGCCGCAGAAGCGGTGGATCCACTCCAGCCAGAAGATCTTCTGGAAGCCCGCGAGGCCGAAGCCGTCGTGCAGGATGCGATACTGCGGGATCTGCCGGTAGAGTGCGAACTCGTGCTCCCACTGCGCGTGGGTCAGCGGCGGGACGATGCCGGTGACCGGCCGCCACTCCATGATCGACAGGCCCGAGCCGGTCAGCCGGGTCGCGCCGCCGAGCGCGATCATCACCAGCAGCAGCAAGCAGATCGCGAACAGCCAGAGCGAGACCAGCCCCGATCTGCGCAGCGCGAGACGACGGTCGCCGGTAAGGCGGCGCGGGAGAGCGGTGGCGAGCGGAGCGGGCAGGACATCGGATGGCATGCGCGGCTTCTAGCAGGCGGCCGCCGATACTCGCCAACAACACCCTGTGCGCGGGCACGGCTTGTCGACCAGCCGCCCGCGATGCTAACGCGCAGCATCGGGTCCGCACGGTCGCGACCACGCAGCAGCGTGAGGCCGAGGCGGGTGTGCGAGCGGGTGTGCGAGCGGGTGTCCGGGCGGGATCATGAGACAGGCGGTATCGCGGCACCCGGCGGCGGAATGGCTGCGGCCGCTGTTCAGGCCCGGGCTGCTGCTCTGCGGCCTGCTCGCGGCCGGGCTGCTGATCCGCGCACTGCCCGGGATCGACCAGATCCTGTTCAGCCGCGACCTGCTCCGCGACGGGCTGCACGGGCGCATCGTGTTCCTGTGCGTGGGCACGCTGATCTGCGCCGTAGGCCTGCCGCGTCAGGCGGTGGGCTTCGCCGCCGGCTTCGCCTACGGGCCGCTGACCGGCGTGGTGCTGACCACGATCGCCACCCTCGCGGCCTGCCTCGCCGACCTGCTCTGGGCGCGCACGCTCGCGTATGGCTGGGCGCGGCGTAAGCTGCTGCGCGGGCGGCTGTCCCGGCTCGACGGGTTCATCACCCGCAACCCGTTCACCGCGATCCTGACCCTGCGCCTGCTTCCGGTCGGCAGCAGCCTGATGCTCAGCCTGCTGGCTGGCGTGCTCGGCGTGCGCGTGGCACCCTTCCTCGCCGCCACCCTGCTCGGCAGCCTGCCGCAGACGGTGATCTTCGTGCTGATCGGGGCCGGCACGCGGATCGGCCACACGGCGCAGATCGGCCTCGGGATCGCGCTGTTCGTCGCCTCCGGGATCGCCGGCGGGATCGTGTTGCGCCGCAACGCGTGGAAACATTAGCCTTCCGTCAAGACGACACTGCGCGTGCTCCCTGAGTTGTTATACACTCTGCCGGTCTCGCGCGGCGGCTGAATCCTTGGCGTCGCCCGGGCGGGTCGGAGGCCGAGCGTGCGTCGTTTCCTGGTCCGCGACGTCAACCTGATCCTCCCGATGCTCGCGATCCTGCTCATGGGCGTGCTCGCCGGCGTGGGCTGGCAGCGCTCGGTCGCGATCCAGCGCTCGCGCGAGGCGACGGCGATCATCGGGCGGGAGGCCAGGCTGCTGGATGCGGTCGGGCAGACCCTGCGCGAGTCCGGACGCACCGAGCTCGATTACCTGCTCCGCGGTGCTGCACCCGACCTCACCGCGAGCCAGGCAGCGGCGCGGCGGAGCGACGCGCGCGGCGCCCGACTGGCCGCGGACGGCCGCCTCGACCGTGTGCATGGCCCGATGC
>CAXTOC010000118.1:0-7965 GCA_964245725.1 uncultured Acetobacteraceae bacterium
GCGGTGAGCAGCGGCGGCGGCGACCCGGCCTCGCGCTCGAGTTGCTCGATGCGCGCCCGCAGCGCCGCCGGCTCCTCGGCGCCGAGCCCCAGCGCCTCGAGGATGCGCGTCAGGTCGTCGCGTGCCACCTGGTGCGTCTTGCCGAAGATGTCGCACCAGTGCGTCGCCAGCCCGGCCAGGGCGCAGAGCCGCTCGAGCAGGGGATCGATCGCGGCGTCCGACGTCGCGCTCTCGCGGGGATCGCTCATGCGGGCGTCAGCACCAGGGTCGCGAGCGGCGGCAGCACCAGGCTGAGCGAGGCGGGCTGCTCGCCGTGCGGCAGTTCGTGCGCCTGGACGCTGCCGCCGTTGCCGACGTTGGAGCCGCCATAGCGCTGCGCATCGGTGTTCAGCACCTCCTGCCAGATGCCCGGCTGGCTGACGCCGAGCCGGTAGCCGTGTCGCGGCACCGGGGTGAAGTTGCAGACCACCAGCACCGGTTTGTGTCCCCACGCGCCGAACCGCAGCCAGGCGAACACGCTCTGCTCCTCGTCGTGCAGCACCACCCAGCGGAAGCCGTCCGAATGGCAGTCCTTGACGTGCAGCGCCGGCAGCGCCGCGTAGAGGCGGTTCAGATCGCCGATCAGCAGCTGCACGCCGCGATGCATCGGATCGTCAAGGTGCGACCAGTCGAGCCCGGTATCGTGGTTCCACTCGCGCGTCTGCGCGATCTCGCTGCCCATGAACAGCAGCTTCTTGCCGGGATGGGTCCACATGAACCCGTAATAGGCGCGCAGGTTGGCGAACTTCTGCCAGTGATCCCCCGGCATCTTGCCGATCATCGAGCCTTTTCCGTACACCACCTCGTCGTGCGAGATCGGCAGCATGAAGCGCTCGGAGAAGGCGTAGACCAGGCCGAAGGAGATCTCGCTGTGGTGCCAGCGCCGGTAGACCGGCTGCTCCTCGATGTAGTGCAGGGTGTCGTGCATCCACCCCATGTTCCACTTGTAGTCGAAGCCGAGACCGCCCTCGTCGGCAGGGCGCGAGACGTTGGGGAAGGATGTGGATTCCTCTGCGATCAGGATCGCTCCCGGTGCCGTCTCGTGCACCGCCCGGCTCAGGTCCTGCAGGAAGGCGATCGATTCCAGGTTCTCGCGCCCACCGTAGCGGTTCGGCACCCATTCACCCTGCTTGCGGCTGTAGTCGCGATACAGCATCGAGGCGACGGCATCGACGCGAAGCCCGTCGACGTGGAAATGCTGCAGCCAGAACAGGCCGCCGGCGATCATGAAGCCGCGCACCTCATGACGGCCGAGGTTGTAGATGTAGGTGTTCCAGTCCTGGTGGAAGCCCTCCAGCGGGTTGCCGTGCTCGTACAGCGGCGTGCCGTCGAAGCGGGCGAGCCCGTGGCTGTCGGTCGGGAAGTGCGCCGGCACCCAGTCCAGCAGCACGCCGATCCCCACCGCGTGGCAGCGGTCGACGAAGCGCGCGAACTGCGTGGGCGAGCCGAGCCGCGCGGTGGGCGCGAACTGGCTGAGCACCTGGTAGCCCCAGGAGCCGCGGAACGGGTGCTCCATCACCGGCATCAGCTCGACGTGGGTGAAGCCGAGCTCGCTCAGGTAGGGGATCAGCCGGTCGCCGAGCGTGTCCCAGTTCGACGGCGTGCCGTCATGCGGCAGCCACGACATGGCGTGCATCTCGTAGACCGAGATCGGCGCATCCGGCGCCTGGCGCGCCGAGCGCCCGGCCATCCAGGCCTCGTCGGTCCAGACGAAGTGCGGGTCGTCGACCCTCGACGCGGTCTGCGGCGGCGCCTCGGTGGCCCACGCCACCGGGTCGGCGCGCCAGGGCAGCAAGTTGCCGTCGGCACCGACCAGCTCGTACTTGTAGAGCGCCCCGGCGGCGACGCGCGGGATGAACAGCTCCCATACCCCGGACGGGCTGCGCAGGCGCATCGGGTGGCGGCGCCCGTCCCAGCCGTTGAAGGAGCCGACCACCGAGACGCGCTGCGCGTTCGGCGCCCATACCGCGAAGCGGGTACCGCGCACGCCGTCGATCTCCATCACGTGCGCGCCGAGCACGTGGCCGAGCTCGCGGTGACGTCCCTCGGCGATCAGGTAGATGTCGAGCTCGCCCAGCAGCAGTCCGAAGCTGTACGGATCCTCGGTCTCGATCGTCGCCTCGCCGCCGGCGCCGTCCATGATGCGCGCGCGCAGCCGGTACGGCGCGGAGGAGCGGGCCACCCCAGACCACAGCCCCTCGGGGTGGATCCGCACCAGCTCGCCGAGCACCGCGCCGCTCACGCGGTCGACCAGCTCGAGCCGGCTCGCCTCCGGCCAGAACGCGCGCACCAACGTGCCGCCCGGCACCGGGTGCGGGCCGAGCAGCGAGAACGGGTCGCCGTGGCGGGCGCGCAGGAAGCTCTCGATCGCGCCGGGATGCGGCAGGTGCTGCGCCAGCCGCGAGTCGGCGGCCGGCTCGCCGCCGGCGCGGGCCGGCGCTTCCCTGTCGTCGAGCACCGCGTCGGCCTGGGTTGGATGGTCAATCATTCTGGTCCGGGTCCCCGAGCAGTCTGGTTGCGATCGCATCGAGCCCGGCCAGCGGTATCGAGATCCAGTGCGGCCGGTTGTTGGCCTCGTAGTGGATCTCGTAGGCGGCTTTCTCCAGCAGGAACAGGTCGAGCATGGCGCCCTCCGCCTCGGGCGGGATCCAGGGCGTGGCGCTGGCTTGCAGCACGCTGCGATAGGCGTTGAGGAAATCCTCGCCGGCGTTGCGCCGGAACCGCTCCAGCAGCTGCGCCCGGCGCACGTTGGTGCTCTCGCTGCCGCTGTCCAGGCGCGAGCCCGCGGTGGCGCCGGCGTAGTCGAACGAGCGCAGCATCCCGGCCACGTCGCGGATCGGCGAGGAATGCGCCCGACGCTGCTCCATCGACTTCGCCGGCTCGCCCTCGAAGTCGATCAGGAAGGCGTCGCCGCCGACCACCAGCACCTGGCCGAGATGGAAGTCGCCGTGCACGCGGGTGCGCAGCGCGCCCACGCCCTTCGCCGCGAGCTGGCGCACCACGCCGTCCAGCTGCTTGCGGCGGTCGATCACGCCCTGGGCCGTGATCCTGACGGCGTCGTCGATGTCGCCGCGCGCCATCGCCAGCTGCAGTGCCGCGACGGCGCCGTCGATCTGCTCGATCACCCCCGATCCCCAGCCATGCAAGTCGGCCTCGTTGACCCGCTCCGGCTTGAACGCGGTATTGTCGGTGGGTGTCGCGAACACCTCGTGCAGCTGCGCCAGCCGCCGTCCTAGTGCCGAGGCGAAGCTCGCATAGTTGCTGTAGGCGTCGTCGCCCGACGGGTCCTCGGCGGTCGAGACGCTGTCGTCGGCGGCGCGGGCCAGGAAGTCGAGCGTCCAGGCCCAGCCGTCGCCCTGGTTGCGCACGAAGCCCTGCACCAGGATCAGCGTGTTGCGCGTGCCGTCCGCGTCGATGCGCGTCACCTCGCCGTAGAAGGGCGGCGTGTTGGCGTAGCCGTGCTCCGTGAGGTAGCGGCTGATCTCGGCTTCCGGGTGGATGCCCGGCAGCACCTTGCGAATGATCTTGAGCACCAGCAGGTCGTCGATGATCTGCGAGCTGTTGGACTGCTCGGCGGACAGCCTGCGTATGCCCAGCGTCTGCGGGAGCTCGATCTCGTCGAGGCGGTCGGTGCGGCTGAACTGCAGCGTGCCGCCCTCGATGCGCAGGCTGCCGGCCTTGCGTATCATCCCCAGCACGTCGGCGGTGAACTCGTCGGCGGCGAAACCGTCGGTGAGGTAGCCGACCAGCGGCCCGCGCCGGATCCGGCTCAGCGCCAGCTGCTGCGCCAGCGGGATGCAGGTCGCCTCGTTCACCGCCGCCACCGGCACGCAGTAGCGCTCGGTGCGCTCGCCGACCTTGACCTCGACCTCGCCCATCATCACGCGGTTGCCGGCACCGGGCTGGAACTGGGTGAGATAGGCGAAACGTGCCGAGCGCAGCGTCTCCGACTTCGACGAGAACCAGCGTCGCTTCGGCAGATACTCGGGCAGCACCTCGCGTTCGAGCAGGTGACGCGCCGGCGGCGCACCGACCTCGCCCATGTCGTGGCGCACCACGATGGTCGAGAACTCCGGCAGCGGCTCGGGTGCGGGCGTATGCCACGACGGAAGGGCGCGGGCGGAGGCGAGCAGGAACCAGTAGAAGCCGTATGGCGGCAGCGTCAGCAGGTAGGTGAGCTGGCCCACCGGCGGGAACACCGAGCCGCCGACGATGTCGACCGGCACCCGGCCGACATAGTCACGCAGGTCGAGCTCCACCGCCTGCGCCGCACGCGAGAGGTTGCTGACGCACAGGATGGTCTCCTCGCTGCCCTCCTCCGCGAGCTCGCGCAGGTAGGCCAGCACCTTGCGGTTGCCGGGATACAGGAAGCGCTGGCTGCCGCGGCCGAAGGCGCGATGCGTCTTGCGCACGCTCAGCATCCTGCGGGTCCAGTTCAGCATCGAATGCGGATCGCCGGACTGCGCCTCCACGTTCACCGCCTGGAAGCCGTAGATCGGGTCCATGATCGGCGGCAGCACCAGCCCGGCCGGATCGGCGCGCGAGAAGCCGCCGTTGCGGTCGACCGACCACTGCATCGGCGTGCGCACGCCGTCGCGGTCGCCGAGATAGATGTTGTCGCCCATGCCGATCTCGTCGCCGTAATAGATCACCGGCGTGCCGGGCATCGACAGCAGCAGCCCGTTCATCAGCTCGATCCGCCTGCGGTCGCGCTGCATCAGCGGCGCCAGCCGACGGCGTATGCCCAGATTGATCCGCGCGCGCTTGTCGCTGGCGTAGGTCTCCCACAGGTAGTCGCGCTCCGACGAGGTCACCATCTCCAGGGTGAGCTCGTCGTGGTTGCGCAGGAACACCGCCCACTGGCAGTTCGCCGGGATCTCCGGGGTCTGGCGCATGATGTCGGTGATCGGGAAGCGGTCCTCGCGCGCGATCGCCATGTACATGCGCGGCATCAGCGGAAAATGGAACGACATGTGGCATTCGTCGCCGTCGCCGAAATAGACCTGCGCGTCCTCCGGCCACTGGTTGGCCTCCGCCAGCAGCATGCGCCCGGGCGCGTAGGCATCGATCTCGGCGCGTATCTTCTTGATGACGGCGTGGGTCTCGGAAAGGTTCTCGTTGTTGGTGCCCTCGCGCTCCACCAGGTACGGCACCGCGTCCAGCCGCAGCCCGTCGACGCCGAGGTCGAGCCAGAACCGCATCACCGAGAGCACCTCCTCCAGCACCTTCGGGTTGTCGAAGTTCAGGTCCGGCTGGTGGCTGTAGAAGCGGTGCCAGTAATAGGCGCGCGCCTCGTCGTCCCAGGTCCAGTTCGACTTCTCGGTGTCGATGAAGATGATGCGCGTGCCGTCGTACTTCTCGTCGGAGTCCGACCAGACGTAGAAGTCGCGCTCCGGCGAGCCGGCTGGCGCGCGACGCGCGCGCTGGAACCAGGAGTGCTGGTCGGAGGTGTGGTTGATGACCAGCTCGGTGATCACGCGCAGGCCGCGCTCGTGGGCGGCGGTGATGAACTCGCGCAGGTCGGCGAGCGTGCCGTACTCCGGATGCACGCCGCGATAGTCGGCGATGTCGTAGCCGTCGTCGCGACGCGGCGAGGGATAGAACGGCAGCATCCAGATCGCGGTGACGCCGAGCTCGGCGATGTAGTCCAGCTTCTGCAGCAGGCCCCTGAAGTCGCCGACGCCGTCATTGGTGCCGTCGAAGAAGGACTTGATGTGGATCTGGTAGATGATCGCGTCCTTGTACCACAGCGGGTCCTCGAGCGGCGTCAGCGTGACCGGGCGCCGGTTCTCCTGCGCCGTGCCCTGCTGGCTGCCTTCCGGGGCAGCGACCTCGGTGATGTCAGTGTTCATAGTGTCGAACGACGTCCCTTCAGGGGGCATGGGAAGAAGGCCGGCGGCCGGTCAGGAGGGCGAGGTGGCGCGCCAGATCAGGTAGGGCTGCTGCGGCGTCAGGGTGACGGTATGGTATTTTCCGGTGAGCTGGAAACGGTCGCCGCCGATCAGGTCCTCGAGCTGCAGCTGCGCCTGGTCCGGCAGCCCCCAGCGCCACAGCGGCAGCTCGATCGGCGCCAGCTGCACGTTGCGCGGATCGAGGCTGACCATCACCAGCAGGCAGTTGCCGCGATCCGGGGTCGCCTTCTCGTAGAACAGCACCGCATCGTTGGCCGCCGGCAGGAAATCGACATCGAGGTGCGACCGCAGCGCCGGGTTTTCCGCGCGTATCCGGTTGAGCTGGGTGATCTCGGCGACGATGTTGCCCGGACGCTGCCAGTCCCAGCTGCGTATCTGGTACTTCTCGCTGTCGAGATACTCCTCGCGCCCGGGCAGTGCCGCGGCCTCGCACAGCTCGAAGCCGTTATAGACGCCCCACAGGCCGGACAGGGTGGCGGCCAGCGCGGCGCGGATCAGGAAGCCGGGACGCCCCGAGTTCTGCAGGAACACCGGGTTGATGTCGGGCGTGTTGACGAAGAAATGCGGCCGGAAGAAGTCGCGCGGCGCCTCCTGAGACAGCTGGGTCAGGTATTGGGTCAGTTCGGCCTTGCTGTTGCGCCAGGTGAAGTAGGTGTAGGACTGCCCGAAGCCGACCTTGGCCAGCCGGTTCATCACCTTGGGGCGGGTGAACGCCTCGGCGAGGAACACCGCCTCGGGGTAGCGCGCCCGCACCTCGCCGATCATCCACTGCCAGAACGGCAGCGGCTTGGTGTGCGGGTTGTCGACCCGGAACAGCCGGATGCCCTGCTCGGCCCAGTACAGCACCACGTTCGCCAGCGCCAGCCACAGCTCCGGCACCGCGCCGGCCGCGTGGAAATCGACGTTGACGATGTCCTGGTATTTCTTCGGCGGGTTCTCGGCGTAGCGTATGCTGCCGTCCGGCCGCCAGGCGAACCAGTCGCGGTGCTGCTTGAGCCAGGGATGGTCGGGAGCGCACTGGATCGCGAAGTCGATCGCGAGCTCCAGCCCGTGCGCCTCCGCGGCGCGGCGCAGGTGCAGGAAGTCCTCCAGCGTGCCGAGCTCGGGATGCAGCGCGTCGTGGCCGCCCTGCTCGTTGCCGACCGCGTACGGGCTGCCGGGATCCTCCGGGCCGGGGGTGAGGGTGTTGTTCGGCCCCTTGCGGTTGATCCGGCCGATCGGATGCACCGGCGGGAAGTACAGCACGTCGAAGCCCATGTCGCGTATGCGCGGCAGGTGGCGCTCGACGTCGCGGAAGCTGCCGTGCCTACGGGCATCGTCGCTCATCGAGCGCGGGAACACCTCGTACCAGCTGGCGAAGCCGGCCGCGGTGCGCTCCGCGTCCACCGGCAGCGGCGCCGACACCGTGCGGTGCGGCCGGTCGTCGGCCGCCTCCATCAGTGCCGCGAGATCGGGCGCCAGCAGCGCCTCGACCTGGGCTGCCTGATCGAGCCCCTCGATACGGGCGAGATGAGCCGCGACCGAGGCCCCACCCGTCGCCTGCCGCGCCACCGCCTGCCGCAGCAGCTCCTGCCCCTCGATCAGCTCGAGCGTCACCGACACGCCGGCCGAGGACTTGGCGCCGAGCTCGTGCCGGTAGGTCGCGTACTGGTCGCGCCACGCCTCGATCCGGTAATGGTGCAGCCCGCGCACCGCGAGCGGGAAGCTCGCCGCCCAGCGATCGTTGCCGAGCAGGCGCATGCGCACCTCCTGCCAGTCCGCGTCGTCCGGGCCGCGCCATTGCAGCGCCACCGACAGCATGTCGTGGCCGTCGCCGATCACGTCGGCCTCGACCTCGACGCTCTCGCCGGCGGTGCGCTTGACCGGGAACAGTCCGCCATCGACGCTGGGCGCGATCGCCTCGATCGCCAGCCTCGGCCAGGCCGCGGCCCGGCGCGCCGCGTGCGGCTCGAGCGCAGTGAGACGCGGTGCCGGCAGCGCGTGCGCCTCGAACAGCCGCCACTCGCCGGGACGC
>CAXTOC010000119.1:0-4650 GCA_964245725.1 uncultured Acetobacteraceae bacterium
CTGCATCAGGTAGGCGCGCGTGTGCGCGTTGTAGTCGTTGAACGGCTGATGGAACGGCGTCATCCAGTGCACGATGTGGCTCTCGCGGATCTGGGTGCGCTCGGTGATCAGCGAGGTCGCGCACGAGATGCCGATCGAGCCAAACACGTTGCGCATCATCGCGAACAGCGCCGAGGCGTCGCCGTTCAGCTCCTTGGGCAGCGTCTGGTAGGTCACGATGCTGATCGGCACGAACAGGAACGCGAGCGGCGCCGCCTGCAGCATGCGGTACTTGACCAGGGTGGGGAAGTCGATGCTCAGCACCAGGTGCCCCGAGGTCATCAGCGCGACTCCGAGCAGCGCGTAGCCGAAGGCGATGACGTAGCGCGGCTGCACCCGCTTCATGGCCAGGTTCACCAGCGGGATCAGCAGGATGATGCCGAGCGCGCCGGGCGAGAGCACCAGCCCGGACAGGGTCGCGGTGTAGCCGATCACCTGCTGGGCGAACTGCGGCACCAGCACCGCCGAGGAATACAGGGTGAACCCCACCGTGCCGATCATCAGCGCGCCCAGCGCGAAGTTGCGGTCGGCGAACACGCGCAGGTCGACCACCGGGCGCTTGGCGGTGAGCAGCCAGCCGACGGCGCCGAGCAGCCCGGTCACCGTGAGCAGGGCGAGGATGCGGATGAACGGCGAGCCGAACCAGTCGTCGTCCTCGCCGCGATCCATCATCACCTGCAGGCAGCCGAGCCCGACGGTGATCAGCGACAGGCCGACGACGTCGATCGAGGCGCGCTGCTTGCGCGCCCAGGGCGGATCCTCGACCAGGGCCGCGACCGCGAGCAGCGCGAAGATGCCGACCGGCACGTTGATGAAGAACACCCAGCGCCAGGAGAAGTTGTCGGTGATGTAGCCGCCGAGCGTCGGGCCCAGCGCCGGTGCGACGATGGTCGCCACCGCGGTGATCGCGAACGCGCCGGATCGCTTGGAGGGCGGGAAGGTGTCTAGGATGATGGATTGCTGGTTGGGCTGCAGCCCGCCGCCGAAGAAGCCCTGCAGCAGCCGGAAGATGATCAGCTGCGGCAGGCTGTCCGAGATGCCGCACAGGAACGAGCACACCGTGAACATGCCGATGCAGATCATGAAGTAGCGCTTGCGTCCCAGCACGCGGCCGAGCCAGCCCGAGATGGTCAGCACGATGCCGTTGGCGGCGAGGTACGAGGTCAGCGCCCAGGTGGCGTCGTCGTAGGAGGTGGAGAGGTTGCCCGCGATGTGCGGCAGCGACACGTTGACGATGGTGGTGTCGAGCACCTCCATGAACGCCGCCACGGTGACCACGACCCCGACCAGCCAGGGGTTGTGCGTCGGCGCCCAGTCCCGCTTCTCCCCGCCTCCCTGCGCCTTCGCGCCTGCCGCCTCGCCGCTCACTTCACGGTCACCGTCGGCTCGACCGAGAGGCCGAGCGGCAGCGGCAGGTTCGGATCGAGGCCGTCGTCGATGATGATCTTGACCGGCACGCGCTGCACGATCTTGACGAAGTTGCCGGTCGCGTTCTCCGGCGGGAAGGCGCTGAACTGCCCGCCCGAGCCCTTCTGGATGCTGTCGACGTGGCCCGAAAGGCGGATCGCCGGGTAGGCGTCGATCGAGATCTTCACCGGCTGGCCGGGACGCATCCTGGTCAGCTGGGTCTCCTTGAAGTTGGCGACGATCCAGACCTCGGGCTGCACGATCGAGAACAGCGACTGCGCCGACTGCACGTAGTTGCCGCGCTCGACGTTGCGCTGCGCGATCCAGCCGTCGTTGGGCGCGCGGATCACGGTCCATTCGAGGTTGAGGTCGGCGGTCTTCATCTGCGCCATCGCCTGCGCGAGACTCCCCGCCTGCTGCGCCACCCGCGTCCCGGCGTTGCCGATGTTGGAGCCGACGGGGGTGTTCTGCTCGACGTTGCCCTGCGCCTGCTGCACCTGGCCCTCGGCCTGCTGCATCTGCGCGGTGGACTGGTCGATCGCCTGCTGGGTGGTCGCGGCGTGCGCGATGTTGTGCTGGCGCTTGTACTCGGTCTCGGCCAGGAACGCCTGGCCCTGGGCGACCAGCAGCTGGCCCTGCGCCTGCTTGAGCTGCCCGGGGAAGTTCTTCTTCGCGACATCGACCGAGTATCTGGCGCCCTCCAGCTGACCCTGGGCCTGTTGCAACGCCGCCTGCGCGCTGTCGCGGCTGGCCTGGTAGTCGCGCGGGTCGATGCGCATCAGGACCTGCCCCTGATGCACGAACTGGTTGTCGTTGACGTCGAGCTCGGTCACGTAGCCCGCCACGTGCGGTGCGATGGTGATGGTCCGGCCGGCGGTGAAGGCGTCGTCGGTGCTCTCCTCGAAGCGGGTCGTCCACCAGTAGAAGAAGCCGCCGACCACGACCGCGACGATGAACACGAACAGGCCGATCTTGACCCAGGGCTTGGACTTGGCGCGTGCAGCGTCGCGCTGCTTCTCCTGCTCCCGCTTCCGCTCCTCGTCCTGGTCCTTGCCTCTGGCCTCGCCGGCATCTGCGGAAGCTTCGTTCTCGGCCATCCACGACTCCAGCCAGTCCGGCGATGCGGCGCCGGCGACGCTGCTGACCGATCCGTTCGGTCAGTTCTTTGGCACGAACCGCCGCAGGCGGCAACCGCCGCGCCTCTTTCCCCTGACGACGCTTGCGCTAGAGTGACAGCACCGGAGGTCTGGCATGGCGCGACGCAAATCCACTGCACGCAGCCGCTGCGGCGAGCCGCTCGACGCCGATCCCGAGGCGGTGGCCGTGGCGCCTGCTCCGCCGGACACACCGTTGCCGGCGCTGCGCGCTGCCGCGGCGCAGATCGAGACCATCTCGCTGATCTTCGATCCGTTCTGGTACCTGTGGAAGTACCGCGACGTCGAGATCGCCGGGCTAGACCCGGTGGCGCACTACTTTGCCGACGGGCACCGCGAGGGCCGCGACCCCAACCCGTTCTTCAGCACCGCCTGGTACCTGTCGGCGAACCCGGACGTGTCCGGCACCGGCAGCAACCCATTCCTGCACTATATCCTCTACGGCGCGCGCGAGGGCCGCAAACCGCGGCCCTAGGACGTTACATTCCGTATCCGGCCTCACCGAGAGCGGTAACAGTGCGATGCCATGCTGCCGCCGTTCCAACGTCGAGGATCATGCGATGTCTCTCAGGAAAGCCGTTCTCGCCGCCGGTGTCGCCGCCGGCCTCGCCGCCAGCGTCGGCGCCACCGCGCAGGACTACAGCCATGCCGGCCGACAGGGGCTGGCACAGGTGCTCGGCGCGGTGCAGCTCAGCAGCGACCAGCAGCAGCAGGTGCACGGCATCATGAGTGCCGCCCGCACGCAGAGCGCACCGCAACGGGCGCAGATCCAGGCGCTGCAGCAGCAGATCGACAGCGCCCTGCTCTCGCCCGGGACGACGGAGGCGCAGATCCTGCCGCTGCTGCAGCAGCAGGAGAGCCTGCGCCAGCAGCTCGACGTCAGCCGGATCGAGACCGCGCTCGCGATCCGCAACGTCATGACCAGCACCCAGCTGTCCAAGGCGGCCAGCGTGCAGGCGCAGCTGGCGACGCTGCACCAGCAGGAGCACGCGGTCGCAGCACCCGGTCAGTAGGAGCCGCGAGGCGCCAGGGCTCTGCCCTGGAGCCGCCGGGGCCTGAGGCCCCGGACCCCATTGCGCATCCCGGTCAGGAGGCCATCAGGCTGCGATAGGCGAGCTGGTCCTCGGTCATGCGCAGGAACACCTGGTACTTGCGGTCGTGGAAGGCGGCCGAGGCGGGATCGGGCTCGATGATCCGGCCCGCCCTGGTCATCGCCGCCATGCCCTGCTGCACCGAGCCGTAGGCGCCGCCCGCGACCGCGCCGAGAATGGCCGCGCCCAGCAGCACCGCTTCCGGCTCTTCCGGCAGCACGATGCGGCAGCCGGTGGCGTCGGCGTGCTCGCGCAGGAACACCGGGTTCTTGGTGAAGCCACCCGAGGCCAGGATGGTGTCGATGCGGTAGCCGGTCGCGTTCAGCGTCTCGATGATGTGTCGGGTGCCGTAGGCCAGCGCCTGCAGCGTAGCCAGGTAGAGGCGGGCCAGATCGTCCAAGCCGGCCGACAGGCTCAGCCCGGAGATCATGCCGCGCAGGCTGGAGTCCGCGCGCGGCGAGCGGTTGCCGTGGAAGTCGGGATCGACGTGCAGCCCCGCGGTCAGCATCGAGGGGCGTGCTGCACCCTCCGCCTCCGCCAGCCGGGCCAGGCGGTCGTTGAGCCGCTCGAAGACGGAGCCGCCCTCGCCCTGCAGCGCGGGATAGGCGGCGTGGGTCTGCACCACGTGGTCGACCAGGCTGCCCACCGCGGACTGACCGGCCTCGTTGAGCCACAGCTCGGGGATCATGGCCGAGAAGTACGGCCCCCAGATGCCGGGCACGAAGCGGGGTTCGGGCGATACCGTCATGTGGCAGCTCGAGGTGCCGCCGACCAGGGCGAGCCGGCGGTCGAACGCGGCCGCCTCCTCCCCGCCCAGCGTCACGCCGATGGTGCCGATGCCGCCGGCGTGGGCGTCGATCGCCGAGGCGCCGATCGGGATCCCGGGCTCCAGGCCAAACGCGGACGCGGCCGATGCGGGAAAAACCCTCGTCGGCGAGGTCGCCGAGGCCGATCTCGCG
>CAXTOC010000119.1:4750-7951 GCA_964245725.1 uncultured Acetobacteraceae bacterium
CGCGGCCGATGCGGGAAAAACCCTCGTCGGCGAGGTCGCCGAGGCCGATCTCGCGGAAATAGCTCTCGTCCCAGCGGTGCTCGTGGCCGAGATAGGTCCACTTGCACACGGTCGAGCAGAGCGAGCGCGATCTCGAGCCGGTGGCGCGCCAGGTCAGGAAGTCCGGCAGGTCGAAGAACAGCGCCGCGCGCTGCCAGCTCTGCGGCAGCCGCTCGCGCAGCCACAGCAGCTTCGGCGTCTCCATCTCCAGCGACACCCGGCCGCCGACATAGCGCAGCACCTCGTGTTGGCCGCCATTGATCCGCTCGGCCTGCGCCTCGGCGCGATGGTCCATCCAGACCACGACGTTCTGCGCGTCCTCGCCGGTGGCACTCACGCTCACCGGCGCCCCCTCCGCGTCGAGTGCGACCAGCGAGCAGGTGGCGTCGAAGCCGATGCCGGCGACCTGCACGCTGCCGCTCTGCCGCACCGCCTCGCGGACGCAGGCGCAGACCGCCTGCCAGATCTCCTCGCTCGACTGCTCGACATGGTCGGGCTGCGGCCGCCAGGTTCGGATCGGCGCCACGTGGCGTCCGAGCGCCCGGCCGTCCGCGGTGAACACGCCGGCGCGTGCGCTGGTGCTGCCGACATCGACCCCGATGAAGGCGATTTGTCTGGCCTGGTTCATTGGCTCCCTCCCGGAGATGCCTGTATCGTCGTCTGCGCGCGGCTCCGCAAAGGATGCGCCGGCGCGCCATCCCGGGCAACGGCGGGACCGGACGGCGCGAGCAGAAACTCGGGAGGGACCCATGTACCTGGAGAAATACAAGCTCGACGGCCGCGTCGCGGTGATCACCGGCGGCGGCCAGGGCATCGGCTATGCCTGCGCCCAAGCCCTGGGCGAGGCGGGTGCCACCGTGATCCTGGCCGAGATCGACGCGGCGCGGGCGACGCAGGCGGCCGAGACGCTGAGCGGGCTCGGCATACGCGCGCATGCGGAGGCGGTCGACGTGACCAGGTCCGCCGACGTCGCGGCGATGGCGGCGCGCGTCCAGGAGGCGCACGGCGTGCCGCACATCCTGGTCAACAATGCCGGCATCGCCAAGAGCGACGTGCGCGCCGAGGACACCAGCGACGCGCACTGGCGTCTGCACATGGACGTCAACCTGGACGGCGTGTTCTGGTGTTGCCGCGCGTTCGGCCGCCTGATGCTCGAGGCCGGTCGCGGCGCGATCGTGAACATGGGCTCGATGTCGGGCGAGATCGTCAACAAGCCGCAGCCGCAGAGCTTCTACAACGCGTCCAAGGCGGCGGTGCACCACCTGACCCGGTCGCTCGCCGCCGAGTGGGCCAGCCGCGGCGTGCGGGTGAACGCGGTGGCGCCGACCTATATCGCCACCCCGCTGACCCTGTTCGGTGCCGAGAACAAGGAGATGTTCCAGACCTGGCTGGACATGACCCCGATGGGCCGGCTCGGCCAGCCGGACGAGATCGCGTCCACCGTGCTGTTCCTGGCCTCGGACGCCTCCAGCCTGCTGACCGGCAGCATCGTGCTCGCCGACGGCGGCTATACCAGCTGGTAGGCGCCGGGACGATGACCTAGCGTCCGGGTGCAACATGCCGGCCGTAGCGGGCCACGCTGCGGCCGGCGCTCGAGGCAGTCCGCGGTGGCACGCATGCGGACGCGCTCAATCTACGCCGCGGGACCATCCGCGAGTTGAGCGCGAAGTTGCTACTGGTCGCAGGCGAGGCACTGCGCGAACGCTGGCGGAGAACGGCGTGGGTTCGGCGCCGACTGACACGCTGGTGAGATCTCGCTCGAGCTCCAGGAGCAGCAACCCGACCCGTCTCGCGCAGTCGACCGGGATGGACACCGGATCGATGGTGAGCTCGGACCCGACCACGTGACTTCGGGCGGCCATGGCTGCGCCGTCTCACGACATCTCGCGAAGTGAGAAGACGATCCCTGCCGCGAGCATGCACGGGAAGCCGGTCCGAAGCCGCGGCTGACGGTCAGGTGGCTATTCGTCCGGGATCGCGGTCTGCACGATCGACGCGTCGAGCGCCTCGTACTCGTGCAGGCTGATGGCATCGTAGAGCTCCCTGCGGGTCTGCATCCGCTCGACCATCGCGTGCGTGCCGCCGTTCTTGCGGATCGAGGCGTAGAGCTCCTGCTGCGCCTTGTTGGCGACACGCAGCGAGCTGACCGGCCAGATCACCATGCGGTAGCCCATCTGCTCGAACTCGGTGGCGGTGAAGAACGGCGTGCGGCCGAACTCGGTCATGTTGGCGAGCAGCGCGACGCCGGGCAGGCGGGCGGCGAAGGCGCGGAACATCTCCGCGCTGTTCAGCGCCTCGGGAAAGATCGCATCGGCCCCCGCCTCCATGTAGAGCCTCGCCCGCGCCACGGCGGCGTCCAGCCCCTCGGACGCCGCCGCGTCGGTGCGCGCGACGACCACCAGTTCGCATCGCGCCTTGGCCGCCGCCGCGACCTTGGCCGCCATGTCGCGCGGGTCCGCCAGCCGCTTGTCGTTCAGGTGGCCGCACTTCTTGGGCAGCAGCTGGTCCTCGAGGTGCACCGCCGCCGCACCAGCCTCCTCAAAGGTGCGCACCATGTGCATGACGTTGAGCGCCTCCCCGTAGCCAGTGTCGCCGTCCACCAGCACCGGCAGGCCGGAGGCGCGCACCACCTGGCGGATGAAGAAGGCGACCTCGTCGACGGTGATGATGCCGAGGTCCGGCAGGCCCATCGACGCGGTCATCGCCGCACCCGACAGGTAGCAGGCCTCGAACCCGGCCCGGGCCGCCTGTATCGCTGCCATGCCGTTGTGCGTGCCCGGGATCTGCAGGATCGACGGGCGCTCCAGCAGGTCGCGGAAGCGCCGGCCGGCCGATGCCCTCGGCGTGTCCGAGGCGAGCAGGTAGGGCATGGGCGGGCTCCTGATGGAAGGGTTGCGGGCGCTGCGGGTCAGGGGCGCCGGTCGAGCGGCACGAAGGGCAGGTTCTCCGGGCCGGTATAGTTCGCCGACGGGCGGATGATCTTGCCGTCGATTCGCTGCTCGATCACGTGCGCGGACCAACCCGCGGTGCGCGCGATGACGAACAGCGGGGTGAACATCGCCGCGGGCACGCCCATCTGCCCATAGGACACTGCCGAGAACCAGTCGAGGTTCGGGAACATGCGCTTGGCATCGGCCATGACGCTCTCGATCCGCTCGGCGA
>CAXTOC010000120.1:0-7908 GCA_964245725.1 uncultured Acetobacteraceae bacterium
CGAGATGGACATCCTCGAGAGCTGGGACGGCACCAGGACCGGCCAGTCGACGATCCACTACTACGTCGCCAACACGGCGTCGACGCCGAACCATGACAATGACGGCCAGGACTACCACCAGCTCAACATCAATGTCGCCCAGTCGCACACCTACGCGATGGACTGGGAACGCGGCAGCCTCACCTTCTATGTCGACGGCACCGAGATCTACCAGGACACCACGCACGCCCCGCTCGACTACGCGGATGGTGGCAGCAACGAGGTGATGGGTGCCGAGCTGGTCAACATGACCTCCTACGTGACCACGTCCACCGTGCAGCTGCACATCACCAGCATGAGCTACAGCGCGCCGGTAGCCAGCACCGTGCCGGTGGCACCGATCTCGCCCACCGCGACCGGCGTGGTGACGCTCAACGGCGGCTCGTATGACGCCTCCGCGGGCGACACCATCATGGCGGGCGGCGCATCCAACGTCATCACCGCCGCCGCCGGCCAAGTCTACGTGGGCGGCAATTCCGGTGCGCTGACCTTCTTTGGCGGAACCGGTGCGAGCACGGTCGATGGCGGCACGGGCTCGGCCACCATCCTCGGCGGCTCGGGGGGTGGCGACTTCACCGGCGGCAGCCGCGGCAACAACATACTGGTGTCGCAGGGTGCGAGCGGCAGCAACACCACCCTCACGGGCGGCGGCGGCGGCGACGCGCTGTTCGGCTCTGCCACCGGCAACGACACGCTGATCGCCCGGGTCGGGCGAGAGTCCATCCTGGGCGGCGGCGCCGTCACCGACATCGTCGGCGGCGCCACCGCGGCGGGCGTGATCTTCACCGGCAGCGGCCCCACCACCGTGACCGGCGGCGAGCACGGCGGCGACACCATCGTCGGCGGCGCGGGCAGCCTGACCGTCGATGCGCAGAAGGGCGATGCCATCTTCGGCAACGGCGGGTCGCTGACCGTCGATGCCAGCGCTACCGGCAGCACGGCGGGAGCGGACTCGATCATCGGCGGCGCCGGCACCCTCTCCGTCACCGGGCGAGGCGGCAACATGCTCGTCGTGGCCAGCCAGACAAACTCCAACATCCAGTCCGGCAACGGTGCGGCCCTCATATTCGGCAGCTCCGGCAATGCTGCCGTGACTGGCGGCGGCGGCTGGATGGGCATCGTGCTTGGATCGGGCAAAATGGGTGTCCAGGAGCATGGGGGCACCACGGTCTACGACGTGGTGAAGGGCGCCGCGGGCGGCACCGACATGCTCTACGGCTTCAACGTGAACACCGATACGATCAGCCTGTTCGGCTACCAGCCGTCGGACATCCACGTGACCAGCGGCGGCGGCTCGACCCTGCTGAGCCTGTCGGATGGCACCAAGATAACGCTCGTGGGCGTCAGCAATCCCGGCCACAGCATCATCTAGCTACGGCGCCTCGCTCGCCTGGCTCCCGCGGCGACAGCCGCGGGAGCCATCGCCTGTCGCCTGTTCAGGCAGGCGCCGCGATCAGGGTCACGGTATCGAGCGTGAAGCTGCCGTCCTCGGCCATCGCGAAATAGTCGCGCACCAACGCCGGTGCCCGGTCCTGCAGCGAACGTACGGCATCGGCATGCGCCGAGGGCGTACGCGTGCGGGCGATCCAGGCCGGGAAGTCCAGTGTCAGCCTGCGGCAGGTCAGGCTGGTAACGGCGAGCCGCGAGCGCGACAGAGCGGCACTCCATTGCGGCACCGTATAGTTGCGCACATGCGAGGCGTCGCGCAGCAGTTCCATCGCCTGCAGGTGCGTGTCCAGCAGCGGATCGCCCGGTGCGATCGTGTCGATCAGCGCGGCGCAGCCGTCGGCGCGAAGCACGCGCCGCACCTCACGCAGGCCGGCCTCCACGTCGTGCCAGTGATGCGCGGAGAAGCGGCACAGCACGAAGTCGAATGCCGCATCGGGAAACGGCAGCGCCTCCGCCGCCGCCTGCCGCACCGCGATGTTGGACAGGCCCCGGGCCGCCGCGGCGCGCTCGACCGTATCGAGCATGTCGGGCGCGAGGTCGCAGGCCACCACCGCGGCCACGTGCGGCGCCGCGCGATAGCTGACATGACCTCCGCCGCAGCCAAGATCCAGCACCTGCGCCTCGGCATGACCGCGCAGCAGCGCCTCGATCTGCTCGAGATCGGCGCCGCTGCCGTGCGTGGCGCTGGCGAGGTAGCTCTCCGCACGCGGCCCGTACAGGGCTGCGACGAAATCGTGTGGCGACGCGCTCATCGCTGCATCCTCATCCTGCGGCTAGTCGAACTCGGTGGGCAGCTCAGGCGCGCGGTGGTGCGCGAACAGGCGCGCGAGCTGATGCGGCAGCGTCCGGCCGGTCGACAGGTCGGCGGGGATCTCCTGCTGGGCGAAGAAGCGGATCTCGCCGGTCTCCAGGCTGCCGCGTGGCGTCCCGCCGATGCAGGCGCAGAGGAAGAACAGCTTGTAGATCGAGAACGGCAGGTGCGGCCGGTGGCCCTGCCTGGCGCGGTCCTGCAGCAGCGCCAGCTTGATCACCCGGGCCTGGTAGCCGGACTCCTCGTCGATCTCGCGCAGCACGCACTCCGAGGCGGTCTGGTTCACGTCGGCCCAGCCACCGGGCAAGGTCCAGCGCCCCCCATCGGCGGTCTCGCGCACCATCAGCAGCCGATCCTCGGCGTCGAACACCGCCCCGCGCACATCGATCTTCGGCGTCGCGTAGCCGTGCTCGTCGCCGAACAGCTCCAGCAGCCGACCCTCGTCCGCCGGCCTGCCGCGCGCCATCATGCGCGCGGCCAGGCCGCGCAGCGCCTGGTAGCGCTCACGGTCGTAGGGATCACGGCTGAAGGCGAGGCCGGACTGCGCGATCGACTGGATCTCGCGAGCCTGCAGCAGCCACTCCGGTTCGTCGCCCGTCATCCAGATCTCCCTGCAGCGCCAGCACCACGATCGACACCGACTTCACCAGCGCGAGCGCCGCCGCACCCGGCGACAGGCCCAACCTGCGCGCCGAGTCCGAGGTCACCTGGGCCAGGATCACCCCGCCCTCGCCCCCGCCATCCGCGTCCGGCTGGAGCGAGACCGTCACCACGCCGCGCGGCAGGTCCTCGGCCAGGGCCACCACGCGCGTCGCCAGCACGTTCTGCACGCTGAGCATCGGAAGCTGGTCGGCCGCTGCGGCTGCCGCGAGCATGACCTCGTGCGCAGGTATCTTCAACCGCACCATCGCGCCGATGCGGCGGTGGGACCCGGGCACGCGCAGCACGAACCCGCTGGCCGCCACCTGCACCAGGCCAGCGTGCGGTTCCGCGGCGACGATGCGGCCCTCCAGCAAACAAGCCGCATCCTCGCGCCGCGCGAGGTCGCCGCGGACGTCGCCGAGCAGCGACGCGACCGGTCCGCAGGCTGCGACCCGCCCCGCGCGCAGCAGCACCAGCGTGTCGGCGAGCCGGATCACCTCGTCGATCGCGTGGGTCACGTACAGGATCGGCAGCGACAGCCGCGCCCGCAGCCGGGCTAGATAGGGCAGGATGTCGGCGCGTCGCTCGTCGTCGAGACCGGCCAGCGGCTCGTCCAGTGCCAGCAGCAGCGGCCGCGACAGCAGTGCCCGACCGATCGCCACCCGTTGGCGCTCACCGCCCGAGAGGCCGTGCGGCCGCCGCCCGAGCAGCCGTTCGAGTCCGAGCAGCGCCACCAGCTCGTCGAAATCCGGAGCGCCGCGGCGGGGCAGCGCCGGCGGGACCCTACGGGCGCCGTAGCGCAGGTTGGCGTCTACGGTCAGGTGCGGAAACAGCCGCGCCTCCTGGAACACCATGCCGATCCGGCGCCGTTCCGGGCGCACCCAGATCCGCTCGTCCGAGAGCACCGCGTCGCCGATGCGCACCAGGCTTCGGTCGGCGCGCAGGAACCCTGCGATGCAGTGCACCACCGAGCTCTTGCCCGAGCCTGACGGTCCGAACAGCGCCACCACGCCCGGTAGCGGCGCGGCGAAGCTTAGGTCGAGCGGCATGCCGCCCGGGAAGCGATGCTGCAGCGAGACCTCCAGCGCCGCATCGCTCAAGGTCTGACACCGAGGCGACGCGACAGCACGCCCGAAGCCAGCAGTCCGGCCAGGGCGAGCAGCACCGACACCGCCGCGAGCCGCGCCGCCTGGGCTTCGCCGCCCGGCACCTGCAGGGCAGCGTAGATCGCGAGCGGCAGGGTGCGGGTCTCGCCGGGGATGTCGGCCGCGAACGTGATGACGGCGCCGAACTCGCCGAGGCTCGCGGCGTAGCCGCCCGCGAGCGCGGCCAGCAGTCCGGGTGTCGCCAGCGGCAGCATCACCGTGAGGAAGCGGTCGGCCGGCCCGGCGCCCAGCCCGGCCGCGGCCGCGAGCAGGCCGGGATCCACCGCCTCCATCGACAGGCGTATGGTGCGCACCATCAGCGGCAGGATCATCACCGCGCAGGCGAGGCTGGCGCCGTTGGTGGTGAAGGCGAGACGCAGTCCGAACAGCCGCCAGAGCAGCGCGCCCACCGGGCCCTCGATCCCGAACACCAGCAGCAGCAGCCATCCCGTCACCACCGGCGGCAGCACCAGGGGCAGGTGCACCAGCACGTCGAGCAGCCAGCGGCCGGGCAGCCAGTAGCTGGGCAGCCGACGCCTCGTCAGCAGCCAGGCCGACAGCACCGCCGGCAGCAGGGCCAGCAGCACCGCGCGCAGCGCGACATCCAGCGTCAGCCGCACCGCCTCCCACTGGTCGGGTGCCAGCATCAAGCAGCGTCCGAACGCGCGGCCCGGGGATCCGTCACGGCCTGGAGAAGCCGAGATTGTGGAACACCGCCTGCGCCGCGCCGCCGGCGAGGAAGGCGAGCAGTTCCTGCGCCTGCCGCGGCATCGGCGCCTGCTTCAGCACTGCGCCCGGGTAGACGATCGGCGGATGGCTGGAGTCCGGGAACACCCCGGCGACCGCCAGGTCCTGCGTCGCCCGTACGTCGCTGGCATAGACGATCCCGGCCGGCGCCTCGCCGCGCTGCACCAGCAGCAGCGCGGCACGCACGTTGTCGGCTGGCGCCAGCCGGCCCTGCACCGTCCGCCACAGGCCGAGCGCGGTCAGCGCCTGCCTCGCATAGATCCCCGCCGGCACCGATGCCGGATCGCCGACCGCGAGGCGCCCCGAGGTGCCCAGGATGCCGGCGAGGTCGGTACCGGGCGCCAGCGTCACAGGCTTGAGCGCGCTGCGGCGTTCCACCAGCACCAGGCGGTTGCCGACCAGGTCGATGCGGGTGTCGCCGCGCAGGCGGTCGCGCTTGGCGAGCCAGTCCATCCAGGTCTCGTCGGCGGACAGGAACAGGTCGGCCACGGCACCCTGGTCGACCTGCCTCGCCAGCGTGCCGCTGGAGGCGAAGGAGAAACGCGGCGCGGTGCGACCCTGGGCCTGCCAGAGCGCGCCGATCTGGGTGAGCGCGTCGGTCAGGCTGGCGGCGGCGAACACCACCAGCCGGTCCTGCGGTGCAGCCGCCAGGGCACGCGGTCCAGGCAGGAAGGACTCCAGCGTGACCGCGGCGGCGCCGAGCAGGATCCGTCTGGAAAGCCCGTTCGTGCCGCGCATCGTGCTCCCTCCCCCGGTTCGGATCAGAGGATACAGCCATCGCGCGAGCAGGCCAGCGCGACCCTTTCGCGCCGAGGCGGAATGGAGGAGACTCGGTCAGGTGCTGACAGAGGCCCACCGGTGACACTGGACGTTTCGCGACGGGACGGCGTGTTCTGCGTCATCGACCGCCAGGGACAGCCGGTGCCGATCCGGCTCACCGGGCAGCCGGTGCGCGACTTCCTGCCCGGCTGGCAGCCGCGCGGCGCCAGTGACGCCTTTCCGCCCTGGACGGTGCTCGATCTGGTGCACGATTCCGGCCGCGAGGCGAGCTGGCTGCTGACCGGCGGGATGGAGCACTGGCCGCTCTCCCTGAGGCAGATCACCGTCGAGGAGCAGGCGGTGATCGCCGAACAGGCCGCGCCCGCGATCCGGCAGGTCTGGCAGGCGATGCTGTGCCGGCCCGAACTCGTGCGGCCGCCGGAGCTGGCGCTGTTCGACGGGCTGAACCGGGAGCTGGTCGCCCAGATCGCGGAGCTCGGCGCACCGCGCGCGGTCGGCCCGACCCGGATCGTCGACCTGTACCGCGAGGCGGCGGACCCTGCCGGCTACGAGGCGAGCCCGGCGGATGGCGAGCCGATCCGGCTGCACGCCGTGCAGGCCTGCCTCGGCGGCAACTTCCAGGACGCACTGCAGGACGCGCTGCGCGACGGCGCGCTGGCCTGCGCCTCGCCGGTGGACGGGCGGGCGCTGCGCTCGACCGACAGCATGGTGCTGCACGAGCACCGCATCTCCTACCGCTTCGTCGACGAGCGGCATGGGCTGGTGTTCTTCGTCAGCACCACGAACCACTTCTTCGCCAAGTCCGACCTGTTCGTCCCGTGCATCAACACCGTCTTCGTCCCCCACAACGAGGACAAGCCGCTCGAGAGGCTGGCCGGCGAGTTCCTCGCTCACGTGATCTCCGACGCGGAGCCGCTGCTGGCCTACCTCGCCGACCGCCAGCGTCGGTTCGCGCTGATCTGCCGCGGCCACCCGACGCTGCACATGGGCCACCAGCTATGGAACGAGCTGACCGCGCTGGACCGGCTGGTGCGCACCGTGCCGGCGGCGCAGCTGCCCAGGGTCATCGTGCCGAACGCGTCGGAGGGCTCCGAGGTGTTCGCCCCGATCGACCGGATCTTCCCCGAGCTCGAGGGACGGGTGGACCGCGGGCTGCGCAGCCCCGAGACCCTCGGCGCCTTCGTCTACCGTCAGCGCTACTGCCTGTTCCGCGCGCTGGACGAGCACGTCACCCAGGACCTCGCGCGCCGCATACGCGACGCCTCGGCCGAGGAGCCGGTGCCGCGCGACGACGCGCGGCTCGCAGTGCGGATCGAGGCCGAGCGCCTGCCCTGCGTGCTGTTCGGGCTGCGCGTGGAGAACCGCACCGCGGTCGATCCGGGTGCGATGGTCGCCGACTGCATCGAGCATCTCCGGCAGCGCCTGGGACGCGTCCTGGTCGTCATCGACGGGCACAATGCGCGCCTGCACCATGATCCGGTCAGCCTGTACGACAGCTTCGGTCAGGGTCTGGCGGAGCCGCCGATCTTCGCCGAGCTGCAGCTGGTGCTGCAGCTGCACCGGCGCTTCGAAAACACCGGCGTCGAGATCCTCAATCTGTGCGGCGCCTCGATGGCGCGCAGCCTGTACTGGAGCCGGCGGGCCGACTTCTTCGTCGCCGTGTGGGGGGCCGGGCTCGCGAAGTACCGCTGGGTCTGCAACCGTCCCGGCCTGGTGCTGTCCAACCTGTGGAACCTGCGCCATCGCGGCGATCTCGATATCTACCACGCCCCACGCTACCAGGAGGCTGGCGCCTCGATCCGTTTCATCGACGCGGCCTACGTCACCGACGTTCCCGAGGCGCCGGTACGGTTCGCGCCGGGCAATCCGGTGCCGCTCTACAGCAACTTCCGCGTCGATCCGGGCGGCCTGCGCCATGCGCTCGAAGGCATGATCCGGGAGCACCTGACCTGAGCGGGCCGGCGACGGCGGCGGCGGTCGCGGCCACCCTGGGCGCGCTGCGGGCGCGGACGCCGCTGGTGCACAACATCACCAACCTGGTGGTCACCAACACCACGGCGAACGCCCTGCTGGCGGTCGGCGCCTCACCGGCGATGGTCGAAGGCCTCGACGAGGTGGCGGAGTTCGCCGCGGTCGCGGATGCACTGGTGATCAATCTGGGCACCATGAGCGAGGCGCGCGCGGCGGCGATGCGCTGCGCCGCCGAGGCCGCCCATCGTGCCGCGACGCCCTGGGTGCTCGACCCGGTCGCGGTCGGCGCCATCGGCTACCGCTCGGCGGTGGCGGTCGCCCTGC
>CAXTOC010000121.1:0-3165 GCA_964245725.1 uncultured Acetobacteraceae bacterium
GGCAGCGACCGCGCCCACCCCCGCAGCCGCCGCGGCGCCCACCCCGTCATCGCCCGTCGATCCGACGCCCGATCACGCTCACGCCGCATCCGGCAAGGCAGCCACAGCACCATGACCCGTCCGACCACCTACGTCGTCCGCATGCTGATCTTCCTCGCGGTGGTCGCCGCGGCGACCGCGCTGCTCTGGCGCACCCTGCTCGTGGCCTTCGAGAACAACCCGCTGCTGGACGGGCTGATCCTCGGCGTGCTGGCGCTCGGCATCATCTGGAACCTGGTGATGGTGCTGCGGCTGCTGCCGGAGGTGCGCTGGCTCGAGACCCTGCGCCATCCCCGCGCCGGACTGGCGCCGCCGGCGCCGCCGAAGCTGCTGGCGCCGATGGCCTCGATGATCGCGTCGCGCAACCGCAGCGACCGGCTGACCCTGTCGACGCCGGCGATGCGCAGCCTGCTCGACAGCCTGTCCTCGCGCCTGGACGAGAGCCGCGAGCTGTCGCGCTACATGACCGGCCTGCTGATCTTCCTGGGCCTGCTCGGCACCTTCTACGGGCTGCTGCTGACGGTGAGCTCGATCTCGTCGGTGATCGGCAACCTCTCGGTCGGCTCGGGCGACGTCAACCAGATGTTCGACCAGCTCAAGACCGGGCTCGCGCGCCCGCTGCACGGCATGGGCACCGCCTTCTCCGGCTCGATGTTCGGCCTCGCCGGCGCGCTGGTGCTGGGCTTCCTCGACCTCACCGCGGGGCAGGCGCAGAACCGCTTCTTCAACGAGCTGGAGGAGTGGCTCGCCGGCATCACCCGCTTCTCCGGCGGCTTCGCCGGCGAGGGCGAGGCGCCGATCCCGGCCTACGTGCAGGCGCTGCTGGAGCAGACCGCGGAGAACCTGGACGGGCTGCAATCGGTGCTGGCGCGCGGCGAGGAGGGGCGCGTGGCGCACAACCACACCATGGCGACGCTGTCGGAGCGGATCTCCGACCTGAACGAGATGATGCGCGCCAACCAGCAGCTGATGCAGCGCCTCGCCGAGAACCAGGCCGGGCTGACGCCGGTGCTGCGCCGGCTTGCCGAGGCGCGCGACGGCCCCGACGGCGCCGAGGGCCTGCGCGACCACATGCGCAACGTCGAACGGCTGCTCGGGCGGCTGCTCAACGAGGGCGAGCAGGGCCGCGCGCAGAGCACCGCCGAGCTGCGCGGCGACCTGCGCCTGCTCACCCGCACCCTGGCAGCCCTCGGGGGCGAGAATGCGAGCTAGCGGCGCGTCCGGCGGCCCCGGGCGGGTGAGACCGGAGCGATGAGGCGGCGCCAGAGCACGCGCAACGGACTGGATGCGTGGCCCGGCTACGTCGATGCGCTGTCCACCCTGCTCATGGTCATCATCTTCGTGCTGCTGGTGTTCGTGCTGGCGCAGGCCTTCCTGTCGGTGGCGCTGAACGGCCGGCAGCACGTGCTGGACCGGTTGCAGAGCGAGATGGCGCAGCTGACCGAGCTGCTGTCGCTGGAGCGGGCCAAGACGCACGATCTCGGCCTGTCGGTGGCAACCCTGCGGACGCAGCGCGAGCGCAGCGAAGCCGCCCGCGGCGCGCTGCAGGCGCAGACGCAGGCGCTCGGCGCCCAGCTGGCGCAGGAGACCAGCCAGGCGCAGACGCAGGCCAAGCTGGGCAGCGACGCCCAGGCGCAGGTGGCGCTGCTCAACCAGCAGCTCGCCGAGCTGGAGAAGCAGCTCGCCGCGATCACCGAGGCGCTCGACATCACGCAGAAGGACGTGCGCGACCGCGACGCCAGGATCAGCGACCTCGGCAACAAGCTCAACCTGGCGCTGGCCGACAAGGTCGAGCAGCTCAAGCGCTACCGCTCCGAGTTCTTCGGCCGGTTGAGCCAGGTGCTCGCCAACCGCCCCGGCATACGCGTGGTCGGCGACCGCTTCGTGTTCCAGAGCGAGGTGCTGTTCCCGCCCGGCAGTGCGGAGCTGTCCAAGCCGGGTGCCGAGCAGATGCGCGCACTCGCCGGCACGCTGAAGCAGATCGCCGCCGAGATCCCGCCCGACCTGCCCTGGGTGCTTCGCGTGGACGGCCACGCCGACCGGCAGCGCATCACCGGCGGCCACTTCGCGACCAACTGGGAGCTCTCGGCGGGACGCGCCATCACCGTGGTCAAGCTGCTGATCGACGAGGGGGTGCGGCCGCAGAACGTCGCCGCCGCCGCGTTCTCGGAGTACCAGCCGCTCGATCCCGGCAGCACCCCGGAGGCCTTCGCCAAGAACCGCCGCATCGAGCTGCGCCTGACCGACCGCTGAGCCGCCACTTTCCCCGCAATCGGCGGGCTCAGGATCGTCGCGCGCCCGGCGCCCCCGGCAGCAGGTCGAGCGCCACGCTCAGCCGCGGCGCACCCCCGGAGAACGGCACCGTCCCGTGCCCCATGTAGGACGGGAACAGCACCAGCAGTCCCGGCTCCGGCCTGATGAAATGCTCCGGTCCCAGTGCCGGCCGGGTGGGGATCCCGGGCTCGCCGAACTTGATCCAGGCTTCCCGGCTCGCCGCCTCGGTGCGCGATCGGACGAAGTAGCGGGCCGAGGAGATCCAGCCCCCGGTGTGGATGTGCTCGGCGTGGAAGCCGCTAGGGCGCAGCCGCACCGACCAGACGCCCTGGTAGCGGTAGCCCCCCGTGTCGCGCGCGCGCAGCGGATCGCGGCCGCCGCCGAGTGCCTCCAGGTGGCGGCGGATCGGGCCGTCCACCGCCTGGAAGAAGGCGCGGATGGTCGGATCGTCGGAGGCGTGCAGGTGCGCGGCCTGGCTGCCGTGACGCAGCGACTGATCCAGCGGATGGGTGCGAGAGGCGTGCACGCCGCCGATGGCGGTGGCCCGCTCGGCCTGTCCTGCGGCGACACAGGCGGCGACCAGCGTGCCGTCCAGATCGCCCGCATGGTGCAGCAGGTTGGCGCGCAGCGCCCACAGCGTATGCGCAGCCGGATCGGACCGCAGCGCCGCGTCCAGCAGCGCCGTTGCGGCGCCAGCGTCCTCGATGCGCATCCAGATCAGCTACGCCAGGTCGCGATGCGCCTCCACTTAGTCTGGCTGGTCTGCGATCGCCTCGCGGAAGGCGCGTGGGCCTCGTCCAGGCTGCGCAGGCCGAGCAGGGCTCGGGCCTGGGCCGGCCAGGTCTGTGGTGC
>CAXTOC010000121.1:3175-7414 GCA_964245725.1 uncultured Acetobacteraceae bacterium
GCAGGTCCGGCGGTTCGAGCTCGCGCAGCCAGGGCGGGTCGGCGCCGCCCCGGCTGCAGGTGATCGCGGCCACCCTGACCGCGAAGCCGAGCACTGCGTGGGCCTCCGCGCGGCCGATGCGGTCCAGCCTGTCCGTCGCCAGCAGCCCCATCCGGTCGAGCTGGAACAGCACGCCGGCGATGAAGCTGTCGCCTGCACCCACGGTGTCGACCAGCGCCACCGGCGACGCCGGCACGCTCACCATGTCGTCCCTGGTCCAGGCGGTGGCGCCGTCGCCGCCGCGGGTCAGCACCACCAGGCTGGCGCCGGCCGCGATCCAGTCCCGCGCGACGCGGTCCGGATCGGCGCCGGGACGCAGGTAGTCGAGGTCCGCGGTCGACAGCTTGATGATGTCGGCGAGCTCGAACATCTGGTGCAGGCGCGCGCGGTAGCCGGGCAGGTCGCCGGTCAGGCTAGGACGGCAGTTCGGATCGATCGACAGCACCCGCCTGCCCTTCTGCGCGCGCATCAGCAGCAGGATCTCGTCGGCGACCGGCGGCGCGATCAGGGTCAGCGAGCCGACGTGCAGCGCCGTCACCGCCTGCTCCAGGGCCGGACTGGCGGCACCGGTCCAGCTGCGATGCGCGCTGCCCTGGTCGTAGAAGGCGTAGGCCGGCTCGCCCTCGCCGAGCTGCACGAACGCGAGCGTGCTGGACTCCGCCAGCCGCACGGCATAGGCGAGCGAGACGCCGTCCCGGCGCAGCGACTCCGCGATCAGTTCGCCGAAGAAGTCGGTCGACAGCCCGCCCATGAAGCCGACCGCGGCACCCAGCCGGCCCAGCCCGCTGGCGATGTTGCGGCAGGAGCCGCCTGGAGCCGGCAGGTAGGCGGCGCGGCCCCCGGCCTGCACCGGCCCCGCCTGCACCGGCAGGAAATCGATCAGCGCGTCCCCGCAGATCACGATCATGCCGCCGCCTCGATCGACACGCCGAGCGATGCCAGCGCGTCCCAGTAGCCAGGATAGGTCTTTCCCACGCAATCGGCGTCCTGGATAGTGATGCCGCCCAGCTTCAGGCCGGCGAGGGCGAAACTCATGGCGATCCGGTGGTCGGCGTAGGTCTCGATTCGCGTCGGCAGGAACGCCCCCGCGAGCGACGGGTCCGCGGCCACCAGCAGGTCGTCGCCCTGCTCGCGCGCGAGGCCGGGACGGATGCGGCACAGCTCGGTCGCCAGAGCCCGCACCCGGTCGCATTCCTTGACGCGCAGGTTGGCGATGCCGGTGAAGCGCACCGGATGGCGGTTGAACGCCGCCAGCACGGCGAGCGTCGGCACCGCGTCCTGCATCTGCGCGCCGTCGATCCGCGCCGGCATCTCGGGGAAACGCTCGATGAAGTGCGAGGCCGCGGCGTCGGGCTGGGTGAAGTCGGCCGGTGCGACGCCGAGCTCCACCGCGCCGCCGGTCAGCCGGGCCGCGGCCCACAGGTAGGTAGCGGCGGACGCGTCGGGCTCGATCGCCACGTCGGCGGCCCGGTAGCCGGTCGGAGGCACCCGCCAGGCAGCCTCGCCGATCGGCTGCGGCGCCGCGCCGAAGCGGCGCATGGCGCTCAGGGTGAGCTCGACGTAGCCGCGCGCGCCGATACCGCTGCCCTGCAGCGCCACCTCGACCGGCCCCTCGCCGCAGGCGGCCAGCATCAGCAGCGCCGAGACGTACTGGCTGGACAGCCGGGCATCGACCGACACCCGGCCGGCGGCGAGCCTGCCCTCGCCCTCGATCCGCACCGGCGGGCAGCCCGACGCGGTACTGGCACGCACGCCGAGCGCCGCCAGGGCCTGCACCAGCGGCGCGATCGGGCGGGTGCGCATGTGCTCGTCGCCGTCCAGCACCACCGTGCCGCGCACCAGCGCCGCGGCGGCGGTCAGGAAGCGCATGGCGGTACCGGCGTTGCCGAGGAACAGCGGCGCCGCGGGGGCCCGCAGCCGGCCGCGGCCCTGCACCCGGAAGCCGGTGGCGTCCGGCTCCGCGATCGCGACGCCCATCTCGCCGAGGGCACGCGCCATGTAGGCGGTATCGTCGCTCTTCAGCGCCCCGGAGAGCAGGCTGTCGCCGTGCGCCAGCGCCGCCAGCAGCAGCACCCGGTTGGTGATCGACTTCGACCAGGCGGGCTGGCCGAGGGCGTGGCGGCGCAGCCGGGCGAGCCGCTTGGCGCCGTCCTCGACCTGCGGATCCAGGCTCAGCACGTGCTGCCATGCCTTGTAGGCCGCCATCCACGAGGCGCGCTCCTCCTCGAGGCCGGCCAGGGTCTGCCAGGCCAGCACGTCGTCGGGGTCGCGCGACAGCGCGCCGCCGAGATCGAGCGCCGCCTGATCCAGCTCTCCGCCGGCCGCCCGCGCCGCCGCGCGCTCCCGCCAGAGCAGTGCCGCGTCCGGCTGCAGGCCGACCGCGTCGTCGAGATCCGACAGCGCGGCAGCGCGCTGTCCCGCCGCGAGCTCGCGCTCCGCGCGACGCTGCAGCAGGCGTACCACCGGCTGCACCGATTGCTGGCGCACCGACTCCAGCTCGAGCTCCAGCTGCATCGCCTGTGCCCGCCCATGGGCCGCGGCGAGCGCTGCGGTCAGGGAGGCGATCTTGGGGTCGGGGGCGGCTGCGGCCAACAGCAGCAGGGCGCCGCCTCCGAGGAAGCGGCGCCCTGCGGATCGGCCGGCGCGAGCGCGCATCTCAGCGGCGGCGTCTCAGCCCTGGCGCGCCTTCATGCGCGGGTTCTTCTTGTTGATGACGTAGACCTTGCCGTGACGACGCACGACGCGGCAATCCTTGTCCCGCACCTTGGCCGACTTCAGGCTGTTTCTGATCTTCATGGCACGACCCTGTTCGAGCAGCCGAGGTGCTGCGGATGCCTGCAGCGATCCGACGCGTGAGGAGGTGCGGGATAGCGGCGAGGTGTGCCTCGGTCAAGGCTTTCCGTGGAGCTTCCCGCCGCGCCGGCTAGCCTGCGGGCGGGGGCTGCGGTAGAGGCGCTGGACGGATGGGCCGAGTTCACCGTGGAGCAGCAGATCGTGACGGAGACCCGGAGCGACGACGGTGAGCGCGCGTGGCTCGCCGACTATCTCGGCCGGTCCGAGAGCGCGATGCGCGCGTTCCGCGCCGATCCGGCGACCGTCCCGCTGCTGTCGCAGATGGGGCGCCGCACCGCCGAGCGCCTGAGCGCGGGCGGCAAGCTGCTGGTCTGCGGCAATGGCGGCAGTGCCGGCGACGCGCAGCACATCGCGGGCGAGTTCACCTCGCGGCTGATGTACGACCGGGTGCCGATGGCCGCACTCGCGCTCACCACCGACAGCTCGGCGCTGACCGCGATCGGCAACGATTACGGCTTCGAGCAGATCTTCGACCGCCAGCTGCGCGCGCTCGGCCGCGACGGCGACGTGCTGCTGGCGATCTCGACCAGCGGCCGCTCGCCGAACGTGCTGCGCTGCCTCGGGACGGCGCGCGCCGCCGGCATGCTGGTGCTCGGCTTCACCGGCGCCGACGGCGGCGCGATGCAGGGGGACTGCGACCTGCTGCTGCGAGCACCCTCGGACCACACCCCGATCATCCAGCAGATCCACATCACCGCCGCCCACATGCTCTGCGCGGTGGTCGAGCGCATCCTGTGTCCGCGACCCTGACGCCCCTGCCCCGGCAGTGCGCCATCCTCGCCGGCGGCCTGGGCACGCGGCTGGGCAGCCTGACCCGGGACACGCCCAAGCCGCTGCTCGAGGTCGGCGGCCGGCCTTTCCTGGCCTGGCTGATGCGCGAGGCGCTGCGCTGGGGCGTCGAGGAGTTCATCCTGCTGACCGGGCATCTCGGCGACCGGGTGCGCGACGCCATCGAGCTCCTGTCGGACAGGCTGCCGCGTCCGGTGCCGATCCGGGTGAGCAACGAGGCCGCTCCGGCCGGCACCGGCGGCGCGCTGCTGGCCGCGCGCGGGATGCTCGACGAGCGCTTCCTGCTGCTCAACGGCGACAGCCTGCTGCTGGCCGATCTCGGTCCGGCGCTGGCCGCCTTCGCCCGCGACGGCGACGACGTCGCCTGCCGAATGGTGCTGCGCGCGGTGCCGGAGGCCGGACGATACGGCGTGGCCGAGCTCGAGGACGACCGCGTGGTGGCATTCCGCGAGCGGCCGGACCTCGCCGGGCCCGGCCTGATCAACAGCGGCATCTACCTGATGCACCGCCGCGTCGCGGACCTGGCCGGCACGCCCGGCTCGCTCGAGCGCGACCTGC
>CAXTOC010000121.1:7524-7865 GCA_964245725.1 uncultured Acetobacteraceae bacterium
AGGCTGGTTCATCGATATCGGCGTGCCGGCAGACCTCGCCCGTGCCCGCGCCGAGCTGCCCGGGCGCATCCGGCGTCCGGCGCTGCTGCTCGACCGCGACGGGGTGCTGAACCGCGACCGCGGCTGGGTGGGCTCGCAGGCGCGATGGGAGTGGATCGCCGGCGCCGAGCGGGCGGCGAAGCAGGTGATCGACGAAGCCGAGGCCGAAGCGCGGGCGCGGCTGTCCGACGCCGACGAGGAAGCGGAGCGGATCGTCGCCGAGAGGCTCGCCGGGCTGGCCGAGCTGAGGGACCTGGCGCTCGACCGGACGATGATCCCGCTCGGGTCCTGCACGATGAAGC
>CAXTOC010000122.1:0-7856 GCA_964245725.1 uncultured Acetobacteraceae bacterium
ATCTTGACCGGCCGGGCGGCGCTGGCGCAGCCGAAGCCGACCAGCCAGTCGCCGTCGCGCATCGAGCGCGGCGCCGCGTTCCGCCCGGCCCAGCCGAACGCCTCCGCGCCGGCATCGAAGCAGCGCATCAGCGGGTGCGTGGTGAAGGGCTTGCCGGTGATCGGATCGCGCGCCGCATCGTTGCGCCGCCGCAGCGTGATCGGATCGATGCGCAGCGTGCAGGCCAGCTCGTCGAGCGCGCTCTCGAGCGCGAACAGGTAGGGCATCTCTGGCGGCGCGCGCATCGGGCCGGGCGTGTTGCGGTCCACCCGCACGGCCGTCTCGTGGGTGCGCACGGCGGCGCAGTCATACAGGCTGGCGGTGACGTCGGTGCCCTCCATGGCGAAGCCGTCGAAGCGCGACGCCACCATCTCCGCCTCGTGGATCAGCGCCAGCAGTCGGCCGTCGGCGGTCGCGCCGAGCCGGACGCGGTGCCGCGTCTCAGGCCGGTAGTTGGCGATGGTGAAGCATTGCGACCGCGTCGGCACCAGCGTGACCGGACGCCCCAGCCGTCGCGCGGCGCAGGCGACCAGTGCCGTGTGCTGCGACAGCGCCATCTTGGAGCCGAAATGACCGCCGAGGAACGGCGCCACCACCCGCACGCAGGCCGGATCGAGCCCGAGCTGATGCGCGAGACCATGCCGCGCCGCCACCACGAAACGGGTCGGCTCGTAGACGGTCAGCCTGCCGCACTCCCAGACGCAGCTGGTGGTGAACATCTCCATCGGGTTGTGGTGCTGCGTCGGCGTGCTGCTGCGGGCGTCGATCCGGCATGGCGCCGCCGCCAGGGCCGCGTCGGCATCGCCCACCGCCGGGTCCTCGTGCGCCGGCTTCAGCTGCGCGAGGGCAATCCGTTCTGCTCCCGGATCATCGAAGCCGAACGCGGCGGGCAGCGCCTCGAGCCGCACCCCGACGCGCGACGCGGCGTGCTCGGCCGCCTCCCGGCTCTCCGCGGTGACGAGTGCTACGATCTGACCCGGGTAGGCGATGCGATCCGAGCCGAGCGGCAGCCAGGAGCTGTTGGCGTATCCGCCTTCCATCAGGTGCCGGACCGGTCGGATCTCGCCGGCGAGATCGCGGTGGGTGAGGATCTGCAGCACGCCGGGCCCCCAGGCGGCGTCGAGATCGAAGCCGACGATGCACGCGGGTCCGGTCGGGCTGGTCACCAAGGCGGCGTGCGCCGCATGACGCAGCGGCTGGTCGGAGGCGAAGCTCGCGCGCCCGGTCACCTTCAGCCGGCCATCCACGCGGCGCTGCGGGCGACCGATGATCGGGCCCGCATCGGACCGGCTGTTCAACGAGGCTCTCCCGGCTGCGCGTGACGCCCCTACAAGCGGGCAGCGCCGCGCCGGGTTGCACGCGCCGCCGCGGGCGGGCTCAGGCCGCGGAGCGACCCGTTGACGTCGACGACCAGATCGCCTGGTCGCGCACGATGCCCTCGAACTGCGGCCTGGCGAAGTAGAAGCCCTGCATGAAGCGGCCGCCGACCGAGCGCAGCGCCTCGACCTCGCCGATCCGCTCCACGCCCTCGAGCACGATCTTGACGCCGATCTCGCTCCCGAGCGCGATCATGCTGGCGATGATCGCCAGACGCACCCGGTCCTGGTCGCAATCCCGTATCAGGGCGCGATCGAGCTTGACGATGTCGGGCTTGAGCTCGGCGAGCCGCGACAACCCCGAGTAGCCGGTGGAGAAGTCGTCGAGCGCCACCTTGAAGCCGTGACGCCGGTATTCGGCGATGATCGCCTTGAGGTGCTCGGTGTCGGTGATGTCCTCGCTCTCGACGATCTCGAAGGTGAGGCGGTTCTTGTCGAAGCCGGTGCGGGTGGCGGCTTCCAGCGTCAGCCGGATGCAGCCGCGCGGCTCGTAGACCGCCTTGGGCAGGAAGTTGATGTTGAGCTGCCGGTCGATCCCGAGCCTGGCCGCCATCTCGATCGCACGCACCCGGCAGGCCTGGTCGAAGGCGTACAGGTTCTGCGCGCTGAGCTGCGCGAGCACCTCGCCGGCACCCTGCCCCTCCGGCCCCCGCACCAGCGCCTCGTAGGCGTCGATCCGCTGCTCCGTGAGGTCGACCACGGGCTGGAAGGCCATCGAGAACGGGAAAACCTGCTGACCTTGCCTGCAGGCGGCACAGTGATGGGACATGGTGAGGACGCTTCGACTTCGGGTTGGCGCGGAAGATGCGCAGATGCTGCACCAGGAGGATTAAGATGAGGTGAATGGGCCCCGCCGGCGCTGGAGAACGACCATGAGCTTCGTCTCGCGCCTCGCCCTCGCCCTGCCCATGGAAGACGCCGGCGCGCGGGTGGTCACCGAGCCGGTGCCGGCGGCGGAGAAGACGATGCGGATCGACCGCGTCTTCTGGAGCCATTTCGCGCCGAACCTGGGTCCCGGCGGCTGGGTTGTGGGCGTGCTGCTGGTCACGATCGGGCTCGATTTCCGCCAGGGACTGCTGGCGATCGGGCTCGGCAACCTGATCGGCGCGCTGCCGGTGGCGCTGGCCGCCGCGATCGGCCCGGTCACCGGCCTGCCGCAGATGGAGGCCGCGCGGCGGGTGCTGGGGCAGCGCGGCATACGCCTGCCCTCGCTGCTGAACTGGCTGTACTGCGTCGGCTGGGACGCGGTGAACAACGTGCCGGCGGCGGCGGCGCTGATCGCGCTGCTGGCCCTCGCCGGACCCTCCCTGCCGTTCTGGCTCGCCCTCGGACTGCTCGCCGGGGCGCAGATGGCGGCCAGCGTCTACGGCCACCACGCGGTGCAGGCGCTGCAGAAATACCTCGGCGGCGCGCTGCTGGCGGCGTTCGCGCTGATCGGGCTGCTCGGCGCCCGCGACGCCCAGCTGCCGCACGCGGCGGCACACCCGGCCGGCCTGCCGGGCTTCCTGCTGGCCACCGCCATCCTGGCCAGCTTCAACCTGTCCTGGGCCTCGTACTCGTCGGACTACACGCGCTACCTGCCGGCCGCCACGCCCGCGCCGCGGATCGTCTGGCTGGCGCTCGCCGGGCTGCTGCTGTCGGCGATCCCGTTCCAGCTGCTCGGCCTGCTGACCGCGGCCAGCACCGGGGACGCCTCGCCGGTCGCGGTCATCGGGCAGTTGCAGCACCGGGCCGGTGCGCTCGGGCCGCTGGTGCTGGCGGCGATCGCGCTGTCCTCGATCACCGGCAACTCGTTCAACGACAACACCGCGAGCTACAGCCTGATCTCGGCCGGCATACGCGTCCCCAGGGTGCTGGCGGCGATCGTCACCGCCAGCCTCGGCTACGTCGTCGCCGCGTTCGGTGCCGGACGCTACGCCGAGCTCTACACCAGCTACCTGGTGGTCACGCTGTACTGGATCGCGCCCTGGATCGGCATCGTGCTCGCCGACTGGTACCTGGTCGGCGCCGGTCTGCGCACCGTGCCGCCGGGCTGGACCCCGGCCGCGACCATCTTCGTCGTGGCCGCGATCCTGACCATCGCCCTGTTCTCGGTCAGCGACCTCTATACCGGGCCGGTCGCGCGCCTGTTCGGGGGTGCCGACGTCGGCTACTATGTGGGCTTCTTCGGAGCCGGGCTCGCCTACCTGCTCAGCGTCCGGCGAGGCTGAGTCTCAGCCGCGAACCAGGCTGCGCCCCCGTGCGTGTGCCGCGTCCAGCCGGCGCGTCACCGGAAGCAGCAGCGCGAACAGCAGCGTGCCGCCGCAGGCGAGCACGAACAGGCGGAAGAACAGCGTGGTGTAGATCGGCAGGCTCTGCGCCGGGTCGGCGGCGGCGCCGAGGTTGGGCACCGCGGCCAGGTTGGCGACCTCGCTGCCGACATAGAGTGCCACACCGATGCCGAGGAAGTAGGCTCCCATCATGAAGGCGCTCATCCGCGCCGGAACGTAGCGCGACACCACCGCGAGCCCCAGCCCGCTGATCAGCAGCTCGCCCAGCGAGAGCAGGCCGTAGCCCCACACCATCACCCACGACGACACCATCGGCGTCGGGCTGAAGCTGCAGGACAGCCACCAGACCAGGAAGCCGCCGGCGACGCAGGCGAAGCCGAGCAGGAACTTGCCGGAGATCGAGAAATCACGTCCCGACGCGCCGAGCCGGTTATAGAGCCACGCCAGCGGCGGGCTCGCGAGCATGATCCAGATCGCGTTCAGCGCCTGGAACTGGCCAGGGGACCAGCGGAACAGCCTCACCCCCGCCACCGCGAAATCGAGCCTGACGTTGCGCAGCGCGAACAGGGTCAGCGAGGTCGACATCTGCTGGTAGAAGATGAAGAACAGCATCACCTCGAGCGTGAGCAGGTACATCAGCAGCAGGCCCGGCCGCTCGTCGCGGGTGCTGCGAAGGAACGTCCTCGCCCACACCGCGGCGACGATGGCCGCGGCCAGCCACACGCAGTCGCGCGCGAGGGCCGGATGCTGCAGCACGAAGCTGACCAGCGCGATCGCCGCCAGCACGCCAGCGAGCACCGGCGCCACGCGTCCGAGCCGCAGCCGCTGCGCGTCCGGCGCCGAGCCGATATGATCGACCCGGCAATGCATCAGCGCGTAGTTGGCAAGCCCGATCACGAGGCCGGCGCAGCACACCGAGAACGCGGCGTGCCAGCCATAGCTGTCCTTCAGCCACGGACAGAGCAGCAGCGAGACGGTCGAGCCGACATTGACCGCCATGTAGTAGATGGTGAACGCGCCATCGAGCTTGGCGTCGTCACCCTCGTAGATCCGGCGCACCATGTTGGCGGCGTTCGGCTTGAACAGGCCGTTGCCGATGGTGATCGTGCCCATCGCCAGAAAGAGCAGCAGCGTTCCCTGCACCGGCAGGGACATGAACAGGTAGCCGAGCGCCAGCGTGATCGCGCCCAGCAGCATGGTGCGTCGCGAGCCAAGCACCTGGTCGCCGATCCAGCCGCCGATCGCGGGCGCGGCATAGGTCAGCGCGCCGAACGCGCCCCAGAGCAGGTTCGCCCGGCGGTCCGGGAAGCCGAGCTGCTGCACCATGAACAGCAGCAGGATCGCCTGCATGCCGTAATAGCCGAAGCGCTCCCACAGCTCGATCAGCAGCACCACCGAGAAGGATTGCGTCCGGCTCGGGCGGGACGCGGTCGGGGCGTAGGCGGTGGCGGTGGATGTGGATGTGGCCATTCGGCTTCCGGTGGCGAGGGGAGGCGACAGGTCACCCCGATTGCGCCGGATTGGCAAGACGCGTCGGACCGGCCGCGAGTGGCGCCGTCGTGGACGAGGGCATGTTGTGGATGGCACGGGCGGACCTTATGTGGGCACTGAACGCCGCCGCATGCCAGCGCGGCTCCGGCGCCACGGAAGGACGGTATGGAACAGACGCTGCTTTACCGGGAGGTCCGCTACGTGATCGGGCCCGAGCAGGACGGCCATCGTCACTGGACGATCCACCTCGATGGTGCGCGCGAGAGCGGCATCTCCGGCGGCAGCGGCCTGCGCGGCTCGTTCAAGGCCGCCGTGCTGAGCGCGCGCGAGGCGATCGACGCGAGGCTCGACGCCGTCACGGCGGCCTGATGCAGGGTGATCTCGACGGCTTCCACCCGAACGCCTTCGACAAGGCGGACCCGGGTCCGGATGCCCTGTTCTACGCGGCACCCCGCTTCCTCACCCACATCGACGACGGCGCCATCGCCGCGGTCACGGCACTCTACCGCACCGTGCTGCCGGAAGGTGGCGTCATCCTCGACCTGATGAGCAGCTGGGTCAGCCACCTGCCCGAGGAGATGTCGTTCGAGCGCGTGATCGGCCACGGCATGAACGAGGACGAGCTAGCCGCCAACCCGCGGCTCGACGAGCACTTCCTCCAGGATCTCAACCAGGATCCTTCCCTGAGGCTCGCCGATCACTGCCTCGACGCCGCCTGCCTCTGCGTCTCGGTGCAGTATCTGCAACGGCCGGTCTCGGTGTTTCGCGAACTCGCGCGCGTGCTGCGGCCGGGTGCCCCGGTCGTGATCAGCTTCTCGAACCGCTGCTTTCCGACCAAGGCGGTGGCGATCTGGCAGGCGCTCGACGCCGAGGACCAGCAGCGGCTGGTCTCGCTGTGCCTGTCGCGCGCCGGCCTCAGCGAGATCGAGACGGGTGCGGTGCTTCCCGACGCGCGGGATCCGGACTGGCGCGACCCGATCTACGCGGTGATCGGCCGCACCCCGATCGCGGAGCCGGGCTGAACCGATGCCCTTCCCGGCCACCCATCCTTCGCTCGAGCAGGCGCTGGCCGCGCGCGGCTACGCCGAACCCACCCCGGTGCAGGAAGCCGTGCTGCAGGCCGACACCGAGGGGCGCGACCTGCTGGTCTCGGCGCAGACCGGCTCGGGCAAGACCGTCGCCTACGGCCTCGCCGCCGCCGCCACCCTGCTCGGCACGGCGACGCAGTTCGAGCGCGCCGCAGCTCCCCTCGCGCTCGTGGTGGCACCGACCCGCGAGCTCGCCGTGCAGGTGCATCGCGAGCTGTCCTGGCTCTACGCCGAGACCCGGGCGCGCATCGTCTCGTGCATCGGCGGCATGGACGTCCGTCGCGAGGCGCAGGCGCTGGCCGGCGGCTGCCACATCGTCGTCGGCACGCCGGGACGGCTGTGCGACCATCTCGGGCGCGGCCGGCTCGATGTCTCCGGCGTGCGCGTCGTCGTGCTCGACGAGGCCGACGAGATGCTCGATCTCGGCTTCCGCGAGGAGCTCGAGACCCTCCTCGACAAGACGCCCGCGACGCGGCGCACGCTGCTGTTCTCGGCCACCATACCGCGCGAGATCGCGGCCCTGGCGCGCCGCTACCAGCACGACGCGCTGCGCATCGACACCGCCTCGGGCAACCGCCAGCAGCATGCCGACATCGAGTATCGCGCCGTGCTCACCGCGCGCGACGAGGAGGAGCACGGCATCGTCAACGTGCTGCGCTACTTCGAGAGTCCCACCGCGATGGTGTTCTGCAACACCCGCGAGATGGTCCGCCACATGCACGGCAGCCTGCTGGAGCGCGGCTTCGCCTCGGTGGCGCTGTCCGGCGAGCTGAGCCAGAGCGAGCGCTCGCGGGCGCTGGAGTCGCTGCGCACCGGCCAGGCGCGGGTCTGCGTCGCCACCGACGTCGCCGCGCGCGGGCTCGACCTGCCCGACCTCGGGCTGGTCATCCATGCCAGCCTGCCCACCGATCCTGCGATCCTGCTGCATCGCAGCGGCCGCACCGGACGCGCCGGGCGCAAGGGGATCTGCGTCGTGGTGGTGCCGGGCGCGCGTCGGCGCCGCGCCGAGCAGCTGCTCGCGGCCGCCAACGTCAGTGCGGGCTGGAGCGGACCGCCGAGCCCGGACGAGATACGTGCGCGCGACAGCGAGCGGCTGCTGGGCGACCCGGTGCTGTCCGAGGAGATCGCTCCCGAGGACCTCGGCCTCGCCCGCACCCTGCTCGAGGGCCGAAGTGCCGAGGAGATCGCGGCCGCCCTGATACGCCTGCATCGCGCCCGGCTGCCCGATCCCGAGGAGATCACCGCGGTGACGATGCGCGCCCCGGATCGCAGGCCGGCGCGCCTCGTCCCTGAAGGCTCCCCCACGCCGCGCCTCCGCGCCGAGCGCCCGGACCGCATCCCGCCCGGCGAGGGGGTGTGGTTCCGCATGCCGATCGGCCGCCACGACAAGGCGGATCCGAAATGGCTGGTGCCGCTGATCTGCCGGCTGGGCGGCGTCACCAAGCGCGACATCGGCGCGATCCGCATCGCCGACCGCGAGACGCTGTTCGAGATCGGCCCAGGCATCGTCGAGCGTTTCCGGGCGTGCGTCTCGGCGACCGACGACGACGAGGTGCGCATCGAGGCGGCGGCCGGTGGCCCGGGCCGCGCCG
>CAXTOC010000123.1:0-7827 GCA_964245725.1 uncultured Acetobacteraceae bacterium
CCCATCGCCGCCGGGAACGGCGGCTTCATGCGCGGCAGGCCCTTCTTGCCCTCGAGGCTCTCCAGCAGCGCCGTCTCCTCGCCACAGATATAGGCGCCGGCGCCGAGATGGATGTGGAAGTCGAAGTCCCAGCCCGAGCCGCAGGCGTTGCGCCCGATCAGCCCCGCCGCGTACGCCTCGTCGATGGCGATCTGCAGGTTGCGCGACACCGTCAGGTACTCGCCGCGTATGTAGATGTAGGCGGTGTGCGCTGCCATCGCGAACGACGCGATCAGCGCGCTCTCGATCAGCTTGTGTGGCTCGTGACGCAGGATCTCGCGGTCCTTGCAGGTGCCCGGCTCGCTCTCGTCGCCGTTGATCACCAGGTAGCTCGGCCGGCCGTCGGAGTTCTTCGGCATGAACGACCACTTGAGCCCGGTCGGGAAACCGGCACCGCCGCGGCCGCGCAGGTTCGACGCCTTCATCTCGGCGATGATCGCGTCGCGCCCGCGCGCCAGGATCGCCGCCGTGCCGTCCCAGTCCCCGCGTTTGCGAGCCCCTTCCAGGAACACGTCCGCCTGGCCGTAGATGTTGGTGAAGATGCGGTCCTTGTCGTGCAGCATGTCTAGGTCCTCACGCCGGCTGCGGCGCGCTGGGAGGCGGTGTCGGCTCGAGCAGCGTCGTGCGGCCGCCTTCCGGCGCCGAGGCGAGCCGGCCGATGCTGGACCCGGGGGTGGGGCTCTCGCCGCGACGCAGCGCCTCGATCAGCGCCACGGTGCGAGGCCCGTCCAGGTCCTCGTAAAAATCGTCGTTGACCTGCAGGATCGGCGCGTTCGAGCAGGCGCCGAGGCACTCGACCTCGGTCATCGTGAACATCCCGTCGGCAGAGTTCTCCTCCCAGTTCTGCACCCCGCCCGCGGCCTTGCAGGCGGCGACGATGTCGTCCGAGCCGCGCAGCCAGCAGGGCGTGGTGGTGCAGACCTGCAGGTGGTAGCGCCCTACGGGGCGGGTGTTGAACATCAGGTAGAAGGTCGCGACCTCGTAGACCCGGATCGGCGGCATGTTCAGCCGCACGGCCACCGCGTCCATCGCCACCCGGGGCACCCAGGCGCTGCCGGTCTCGCGGGCCATCTGCCGCTGCGCGAGGTAGAGCAGCGGGACCACGGCACTCGCCTCGCGTCCCTCCGGGTAGCGCGGCAGGATGGTGGCGATCTCGGCATCGCTCTGCGCGTCGAACGCGAACCGCTCCGGCTGCTCGGCCGGCGCGCCGCTCGGCGCGTGACCGGGCGTGCCGTAGCCGATGTTCTCGGCGGAGAACTGTCCCGACATGCGCGCGCCTACCTGTCGATCTCGCCGAACACCAGGTCGATCGACCCGATGATCGCGACCGTGTCGGCGAGCATATGGCGACGCGCCAGCTCGTCGAGCGCCTGCAGGTGCGCGAAGCCGGTGGAGCGGATCTTGCAGCGGTAGGGACGGTGGCTGCCGTCCGCCACCAGGTAGACCGCGAACTCGCCCTTCGGGCTCTCGACCGCGGTGTAGGTGGCGCCCGCGGGCACGTGGTAGCCCTCGGTGTAGAGCTTGAAGTGGTGGATCAGCGCCTCCATCGAGCGCTTCATGTCGCGCCGGCTCGGCGGGGTGATCTTATGGTCCTGCAGCTTAATCGGGCCCGGCTGCATCTTCGCCAGGCACTGGCGCACGATCTTCACGCTCTCGCGCATCTCCGAGACCCGGATCAGGTAGCGGTCGTAGCAGTCGCCGTTACGCGCCACCGGGACCGCGAACGCCACCTCGTCGTACATGTCGTAGGGCCGCGCCCGGCGCAGGTCCCACGGCACGCCGGAGGCGCGCAGGTTGGGGCCCGAGAACCCCCAGGCCAGCGCCTGCTCGGCGCTGATGGCGCCGATGCCGACGGTGCGCTGCTTCCACACCCGGTTGCCGGTGAGCAACGCCTCGACGTCGTCGAGGAATGTCGGGAACCGGTCGGCCCAGGCCAGGATCTTCTCGTCGAGCCCGGCCGGCAGGTCGCGGCCGACGCCGCCGGGGCGGAAATAGTTCGCGTGGTAGCGCGCGCCGGACACCGCCTCGTAGAACTCGAGCAGCGTCTCGCGCTCCTCGTAGCCCCACAGCGACGGGGTCAGCGCCCCGACATCGAGCGCGAACGAGGTCACCGCCAGCAGGTGGTTGAGCACCCGGGTGATCTCGGCGAACATGGTGCGTATCCACTTCGCCCGCTCCGGCGGCGCGATGCCGAGCAGCTTCTCGGTCGCGAGCGCGAAGGCGTGCTCCTCGCACATCGGCGAGACGTAATCGAGCCGGTCGAAATACGGCAGCGCCTGCATGTAGGTCTTGTACTCGATCAGCTTCTCGGTGCCACGGTGCAGCAGGCCGATATGCGGATCGGCGCGGGCCACCACCTCGCCGTCCATCTGCAGCACCAGCCGCAGCACGCCGTGCGCCGCAGGATGCTGCGGCCCGAAATTCATCGAGTGGCTGTCGATCTCGACCGTCTTCAGCCGCGCCTCGCCCTCGGACGTGTCCGGCGTCATGGTGTCGGGGATGTCGCGACGCAGCACGATCGCGGCCGCATCCCCATCCGTCATTCGGGTGTCGCTCATCGCGTGGCGTCTCCGGCCGGTGATGTTGGGTTCTGGCGGCCTTCGTGCGCCTTCTCGTCGCCCGGCAGCGTCAGCACGCCCTCCCAGGGCGACTGGAAGTCGAAGTCCCGGAAGTCCTGGCTGAGCTTGACCGGCTCGTAGACCACCTGGCGGCGGTCGACGTCGTAGCGCACCTCGACGTAGCCGGTGAGCGGGAAGTCCTTGCGCAGCGGATGCCCCTCGAAGCCGTAGTCGGTCAGGATCCGGCGCAGGTCCGGCTGGTCGGAGAACAGCACCCCGAACAGGTCGTAGCACTCGCGCTCCCACCAGGTGGCCGACGGCCAGATGCGGTGCACCGAGGGTACCGGCCGCGCCTCGTCGGTGGTGACGATCACCCGCACGCGCTGGTTCAGGGTCACCGAGAGCAGGTTGTAGACCACGTCGAAGCGCTCGGCGCGCTCGGGGAAGTCCACGCCGCACAGGTCCATCATCTGCTCGAAGCGGCACCGTGGATCGTCGCGCAGCAGCGTCATCAGCGACAGCAGCGCGGCGTGGTCGGTGCGCACCACCAGTTCGCCGTGCTCCACCGCGGCAGCGGACACGCCGGGCACCGAGGTCGACAGCGCCACCGCCAGCACGCCCAGCCGAGCGGCCGGATCGGCACGCACCGCGAGGTCAGCCACGCAGGATGGTCCCGGTGCGCCGTATCTTCTTCTGCAGCTGCATGATGCCGTAGACCAGGGCCTCCGCCGTCGGCGGACAGCCGGGGACGTAGATGTCAACCGGGACGATGCGGTCGCAGCCGCGCACCACCGAGTAGCTGTAGTGGTAGTAGCCGCCGCCGTTGGCGCACGAGCCCATTGAGATCACCCAGCGCGGCTCCGCCATCTGGTCGTACACGCGACGCATCGCGGGCGCCATCTTGTTGGTCAGGGTGCCGGAGACGATCATCACGTCGGCCTGGCGCGGGGAGCCGCGCGGGATGACGCCCAGACGGTCCAGGTCGTAGCGCGGCATGAAGGCGTGGATCATCTCGACCGCGCAACAGGCCAGGCCGAAGGAGAGTGGCCACAGGCTGCCGGTGCGCGCCCAGTTCACCAGCTTGTCGACGTTGGCGACGACGAAGCCCTTGTCGGTGATCTCCCCGGTGATGCCGCGGACCACCGCATCCTGCTCCGGTCCCGGCGGCAGGATGTCGCGGTTCCAAACGATGTCCGGCCGTGCGAGGGAGGTGGCGGTCTCGGTGCTCATCGACGGATCATTCCCACTCCAGCGCACCTTTGCGCCACTCATAGAGGAAGCCTACGGTCAGCACCGCGAGGAAGCCCATCATCGACAGGAACCCGAACAGGCCGATCCGGGCCAGGCTGACAGCCCAGGGGAACAGGAACGCCACCTCCAGGTCGAAGATGATGAACAAGATCGCCACCAGGTAGAAGCGCACGTCGAACCGGCGCCGCGCATCGTCGAAGGGATCGAAACCGCACTCGTAGGCGGACAGCTTCTCGGCGTAAGGCTTCTGCTCGCCGGCCAGCAGCGAGGCGCCCAGCATGGCGCCGGAGATGGCGAAGGCGACGACGACGAAGACCAGGATCGGGAAGTAGTTCGACAGCACCGCGTGCATCTCGGTTCCTCTCCAGGCGCCGCGTCTGGTGGCGGCGTCGCGCCGTATCGGCATCCCGAAGATAGGGCCGCGAGCCCCGCTTCGCCAGCGTGCACTGCAACATAAGGAAAGCAAGGATGCGCGAGTGGCGCGAGTGACGGGGCTCGAACCCGCGACCTCCGGCGTGACAGGCCGGCGCTCTAACCAACTGAGCTACACCCGCATCTGGCGTGGACGGCGGTTTAAAGGCCGGGTCCCGGGCCGTCAAGCCGACCCGGCCCGGGACAAGCTGGTGGAATGGGCGGTGACGGGATCGAACCGCCGACCCTCTCGGTGTAAACGAGACGCTCTACCGCTGAGCTAACCGCCCCCGTGCCTGTGCCTGTGCCGCCTCCCGGCGGCGCCAGAGCCCATTGTTCTGACCAGCATCATCCGATCAGACGATTCCGGTCGATCGGATGGTGCTCTAGCTCACCGCTTCCCGCAGCACCTTGCCGGGCTTGAAGCGCACCGAGGTGGAGGCGGGGATGTCGATCTGCGCACCGGTGCGCGGGTTGCGCCCCTTGGCGGCCTTGCGCGTGGCGGTCACGAAGCTGCCGAACCCCACCAGCCGCACCTCCTGCCTGTTCTTCAGCGCCTTCTCGATGGAGGCGAACACGGCATCCACCACCTCGCCCGCCTTGGCTTTGGGCAGGTCGGCCTCCTCGGCCACCGCCGAGACCAGTTCCTGCCGGTTGAGCGGCTTCTCCATGTCCTGCCTTTCTCGTTGGTCACCGCTCCCCCGTCCCGAGACGGGTGCCGTTCGCAGATGCGCCCGTCCCGCACGGTGCGGGACGGGCGCCAAGGCAGACTAAGGTTCCCTGTTCTGCGCCGTCAACGAAGCATCCCGCCGCGCGGCGCCGCGGCGGCTCGCCGCCGGCTCAGTGCGGTAGCGAGGCGCCTGCCGGCGGGGCAGCGCTCCCCGCCACCGGCTCGGCCGGCTCCTCCCACTCGATCGGCTCCGGCGGATGCACCAGCGCCTGGGCGATCACCTCGTCGACATGCGCCACCGGGATCAGCTTGAGATGCTTCCTGACGCTGTCGGGTATCTCGGCCAGGTCCTTCTCGTTGTCTTTCGGGAAGAACACCGTGGTGATGCCGGCCCGCAGGGCGGCGAGCAGCTTCTCCTTCAGCCCGCCGATCGGCAGCACCCGGCCGCGCAGCGTGATCTCGCCGGTCATCGCCACGTCGCGTCGGATCGCGATCCCGGTCATCACGCTGATCAGCGTGGTGGCCATGGCGATGCCGGCGGACGGCCCGTCCTTCGGCGTGGCACCCTCCGGCACGTGGATGTGGATGTCGCGCTTCTCCAGCAGGGTCGGCTTGATGCCGAAGCTGGCCGAGCGGCTGCGCACGTAGCTCAGCGCCGCCGACGCGCTCTCCTGCATAACATCACCGAGCTTGCCGGTGTGCTTGACCACCCCCTTGCCCGGCACCATCACGCTCTCGATGGTCAGGATCTCGCCGCCGACCTCGGTCCAGGCCAGGCCGGTGACGACGCCCACCATGTCCTCGCTCTCCGCCTCGCCGTAGCGGAACCGCTTCACGCCGGCGTACTTCTCGAGGTTCTTGCGGGTGATCGCCACCCGCTTGGCCTTGCCGGCGACGATCTCCTTGACCGCCTTGCGCGCCAGGTTGGCAATCTCGCGCTCCAGGTTGCGCACGCCGGCCTCGCGCGTGTAGGTGCGCACCAGCTCGCGCAACGCGTCCTCGGTGATCGACCATTCCTCGGGCTTGAGGCTGTGCGCCTCGGTCTGCTTGGCGATCAGGTGGCGCTTGGCGATCTCGATCTTCTCGTCCTCGGTGTAGCCCGCGATGCGTATGATCTCCATGCGGTCCAGCAGCGGCTGCGGCATATGCAGGCTGTTGGCCGTGGTCACGAACATCACGTCGGACAGGTCGTAATCCACCTCCAGGTAGTGGTCGGCGAAGGTGCTGTTCTGCTCCGGATCCAGCACCTCGAGCAGGGCCGCGGACGGGTCGCCGCGCCAGTCGTTGCCCAGCTTGTCGATCTCGTCGAGCAGGAACAGCGGGTTCGAGCTCTTCGCCTTCTTCATGCCCTGGATGATCTTGCCGGGCATCGAGCCGATATAGGTGCGGCGATGGCCGCGGATCTCCGCCTCGTCGCGCACCCCGCCGAGCGACATGCGAACGAAGTTGCGTCCCGTCGCCTTGGCGATCGACTTGCCGAGCGAGGTCTTGCCGACGCCCGGAGGCCCGACCAGGCACAGGATCGGCCCCTTCAGCTTGTTGGCGCGCGACTGCACCGCAAGGTACTCGAGGATGCGCTCCTTGACCTTGTCCAGGCCGTAATGGTCGACATCGAGCACGCGCTCGGCCTCAACGATGTCGCCGCGCGTCTTGGAGCGCTTCTTCCACGGGATCGACAGCATCCAGTCGAGGTAGTTGCGCACCACCGTGCTCTCGGCCGACATCGGGCTCATGCCGCGCAGCTTCTTCAGCTCGCCCATGGCCTTGTCGTGCGCCTCCTTCGACAGCTTGGTCTTCTTGATCCGGTCCTCGAGCTCGGAGGTCTCGTCGCGGCCGTCCTCGCCCTCGCCGAGCTCCTTCTGGATCGCCTTGAGCTGCTCGTTCAGGTAGTACTCGCGCTGCGTCTTCTCCATCTGCCGCTTGACGCGGTTGCGTATGCGCTTCTCCACCTGCAGCACGCCGATCTCCGCCTCCATGTGGGCGAACACCCGCTCCAGCCGCTCGCCGATCGGCGCGATCTCGAGCAGCTCCTGCTTCTCCGAGATCTTCAGGTTGAGGTGGCTGGCGATGGTGTCGGCGAGCTTCGACGGCTCCTCGATCTGGTTCAGCGAGACCAGCACCTCCGGCGCGATCTTCTTGTTCAGCTTGATGTACTGCTCGAACTGGCCGACCACCGTGCGGCCCAGCGCCTCGATCTCGCCGCCCGCGGACGGCTCCGGCGCCTGCTCGGGCATCTCGTCGATGGTCGCCTCGAAGTGGCTCTCCGTCTCGCGGAACTCGCGTATGCGCGCGCGCCGGCCTCCCTCGACCAGCACCTTCACCGTGCCGTCGGGCAGCTTGAGCAGCTGCAGGATGGTCGACACGGTGCCGCAGCGATAGATGTCGTCCGCCGACGGGTCGTCCTGCGAGGCGTTCTTCTGCGCCACCAGCAGGATCTGCTTGTCGTCACGCATCACCGCTTCCAGTGCGCGGACTGATTTCTCGCGCCCGACGAACAACGGCACGATCATGTGCGGAAAGACGACGATGTCGCGCAGTGGCAGCACCGCCAGCGCCTCGCTATTGCCCCGGCGTGTCTTCTCGGTTTCAGGCATATCGACCTCCTTTGGGACAGTCCGGGGTTTGGCGCCCAGAATGGCACGCCTTACCCCGCCGGTGGGTAAAAACCCGTCCAGATAGCGTCATATCGTCAGCGGGGGCGGTGCCGCCAAGATGCGGGGCGCTGCCGCGCGCCCCGGAAGGGGCAGTCGTCCCTTACCCCTCGGGCTAAGCGCCTTCGGCGCGCTCCTTGCCGTAGATAAACAGCGGGTTGGCGCGGCCTCCCGCAACCTCGCGCTTCACGACGACCTCCTCCACCCCGTCCAGACCCGGCAGATCGAACATGGTGGAGAGCAGGAT
>CAXTOC010000124.1:0-2294 GCA_964245725.1 uncultured Acetobacteraceae bacterium
CCTCTCGCGCCATCGCCGCGAAGCCGGACGCCGCATCCGACGGGCCGGCGGCCTGCTCGATCCCGGACAGCGTCACGCGGCCTTGATCCTGACCAGCTCGGCGAGATCGCCGACGTTCTTTAGCCGGTCGACCTCGCGCGAGCGCAGCCGGACGTCGAAATGCTGTTCCACGCCGAGGATGATGGTGACCATCTTGACCGAGTCCCAGCCCGGCACCTGATCGGCGGCGGTCTGCGGCGTCAGCACCAGGCTGTCGTCGCCGAAGGCGTCGTGGAACACCTCCGTCAGGCCGGCATAGATCTCGGCGTCGGTCACGTCACTCTCCCTCCACGATGCTCATGAAGCGCTCGCCCGGAACGAACCCGTCGAGCGCCAGCCACGCGCGACGCGTCCCCCCCGCCTCGTCCTCCGCCTCGGGCCCGTTGCGGGTGAAGCCGAGCTTGCGGTAGTGGCCCGACACCATGCCGTTCTTCGCGGTGGGCAGGTACTCTCCGACCAGCCGCCGCGCGCCGCGCGCTCGCGCCTGCTCCGCCAGCACGGTAAGCGTGGCCTCCTCGACGCCGCGGCCGAGCACCCGGCACGACATCAGCCAGGTGTCGATGTGGCAGTCGTGCCGCTCGTCGACCCGGCCGATGACGACGGCAACGATGCCGTTGTCGCCGAAGCGGTCGAGCAGGCGGATCTGCAGCCCGAACGCGCGGGCGTCGGCCATGACGGCGAGCACCTGCTCCTCGGTGCGGCGCCGCGTGGTCAGGTTGAACTGGTTGGTCTTGTTGATGAGCTGCACGATGCGGCCGAGGCCGATGCGGTCGAAGCGGCGCCAGACCAGCTGCATCTGCAGCGAGCGCAGGTAGGCCGGCATGTCGGTGGCGGCGGCTTCCAGGCTGGCGCGCTCGCGGTTGGCGGCGTAGTGCGCGGTGCGGAAGCGATCCTCCGCGGTGACCGCGACGGCGTCGAAATAGCCCGCGGCGGCCATGATCGCCGGCATCAGCGCCGGATCGTCGTCGGGCACCTCCGGCACCGCCACCTCCGGCAGCTCGCCGCGCACCAGGTTGCGCTCGAACGGGTTGTCGTCGAGGAACACCAGGCTGTCGAGGCCGATATTCAGTTCGCGCGCGATCCGTCGCAGGTTGGCCGCCTTGTCGTCCCAGTTGGCGACGAAGCAGGAGATGTCGGAGCGGCGCAGCAGCATCTCCGGGTGGCTGTCGAACGCCGCGAGCGCATTGGCCTCGTCGTTCTTCGAGCATACCGCCAGGATCACGCCGCGCCGGGCCAGCGACTTCGCGTAAAGCTGCACCCCGAGGAAGGCCTCTCCCAGCGCCGATCCCTGTCCGACGACGATGCCCTCGAGCCCGTCGTCGCCGATCACGCCGCCCCACAGCGTGTTGTCCAGGTCGAGCACCAGGCACTTGCTCGAGCGCCCCTGCAGTGCGGCCAGCAGCCGAGCCACCAGGTCGCCGTAGACCGGCCCGGCCACCGGCGTGACCTCCTGCTTGGAGCGGTGCCAGAGCACCGGATCGTGCCACTCGAGGATGCCGTCGACCGCCGCGACCGCATCGAGCGCCAGCAGGTGCACGCCGGCCGCGTCCGCATCCTCGCGCAGCGCCGCGTTCAGCTGGGCGATCATGCGCGCCGGAGAGGCGAACAGGCGCTGCTCGTTGCTTCCCAGCAGCGGCGGCAGCACCGGCAGCGCGGTCTGCTGGATCACGGAGGCGCCGAGCCCGCGCGCCAGGCTCCAGCATTGCCGCAGCCGCGCGCGCACCGCCTGCAGTGCCGCGCGCGCGCCATCCTCGTCAGCCATCGCATCGAGGCCCTCGGTCAGGTGGCGCGCATCGAGGGCGAGCAGGACGATGTCGGGACTGAAACGGTGCAGCTCCGATTCGACATCGGCCAGTTCCTGGTAGTACTGGCCGTACTCCGCCTCGTGTATGGTCACGTGGATGTTGCGGCGCAAGGCGGCGACACGGATCGGAGCCGGCAGATGCAGCGTCGTCGACGAGCCGAGCACCGCGAGCCGCACCGGCCGCGTCGGCAGGTCCGGGGGTGGCTGGGGGAACGTGCGGCGCAGCAGCGCGTCGAGCCGTGCGGTGCGCAGGAAATCCATACGCTGGCCGGCCAGCGACACCAGGGCGGCCCAGGACGGCAGCGTGGAGGAGGTGGCGCCCGCTTCCAGCGCCTTGATCCGGGCGGCCAAGTCGGCTGCCTCGGGAAGCCAGGCCAGGACCGGTTTCGGCATGTCACCCTCGAGGCGGAGGCCGGCATCTTTCGCAGTCGCGCCGGCACTGTCAATCAGA
>CAXTOC010000124.1:2394-7762 GCA_964245725.1 uncultured Acetobacteraceae bacterium
GGCCTGGCAATCAGAGGCCTGGCAATCAGAGGCCTGGCAATCAGAGGCCTGGCAATCAGAGGCCTGGCAACCACAGGCCGGGCAGTCCGAGGTCTGGCGCGCCGTGAAGCCGGGCCTGCCGAACGTCGGCGGCAGCGGGCCGTTACGCAACCTGATCGGCGGGGTGAGCTTCGTGCTCGCGGTGATGGCCTGCGCGATCGCGGCCTACGTGCATCGCGGCTGGCCGTTCGGCGACGCGCTGTACTTCACCATCCTGACCGTGTTCACCGTCGGCTACGACGAGGTGCGGCCGATCGACACGCCGGGCCTGCGCGTCATCACCATGAGCCTGATCGTGCTGGGCTGCTCGGGCACGATCTTCGTCACCGGCGCGCTCGTGCAGTTCATCACCTTCAACCAGATCAACCAGATCCTGGGCATACGGCGCATGAAGAACCAGATCGAAGAGCTGCGCGGCCACGTCATCATCTGCGGCTACGGACGCATCGGGCTGATGCTGGCGCGCGAGCTGAGCGCCGGACGGCGACGCTTCGTGGTGCTGGAACGCAACGAGCTGCGCCACGCCCAGGTGCAGGCGCAGGGCTATCTCTGCCTGCTCGCCGATGCCACCGACGAGGAGGCGCTGCGACGCGCCGGCATCGAGCGCGCGGCGGTGCTGGCCACCGTCCTGCCGGACGACGCCACCAACGTCTTCATCACCCTCAGCGCGCGCAGCCTGAACGCGAGCCTGAACATCATCGCGCGCGGCGAGGCGGTGGCGACCGAGCGCAAGCTGCTGCAGGCCGGCGCCGATCGTGTGGTGATGCCGACGCAGATCGGCGCCGAGCGGATCGCCGAGATCATCCTGTTCCCGGAACTGAGCGAGAGGCTGCGGGCGCCGCAGCGCGAGGCGTCGGCGAGCCTGCGCCAGCTCGGGCTCGAGCTCGAGGTGGTCATCGTCGAGGCGGGCGCGCCGTACGCCGGACGCACCGTGGCCGAGATCGAGCAGAGCGCCGCGCACGGCTTCCTGGTGCTGGCGGTGCAGGCGCCGGACTCGCCGCCGATGGACGGCTTGCCTGCCGACACGCGCGTGCTTCCCGGCAGCGGCGTCACGGTGGCGGTACGGGCCGGCCACAACGTGGCGCTGGAAGGCTTCCGCGCACGCAGCTGAGGCGTCGGGTGCCGCTCAGACCAGCGCCAGTGCCGGATCGAATACGATACGGTTGCGACCGTCGCGCTTGGCGACGTAGAGCAGGGCGTCGGCGCGCTTGATCATCGAGACGACGTCGTCGCCGGGCTGCATCCAGGTCACGCCCATGCTGCAGGTCATCCGGATCATGCCGCCGTCGAAAGGGATCGGCTCGGCGAACACCGTCTCGCGCAGCGCCTCGATGCGCTCGAACGTGCCCTGCCGCATTCCCGGCAGCACCAGCAGGAACTCCTCGCCGCCGTAGCGGCCTGCCTGATCGCTCTCGCGCGTGCCGGCGAGCAGGCGCCGGCCGAGCTCGCCCAGCACCGCATCGCCGGCGAGATGACCGAAGCCGTCGTTGATGGACTTGAAATGATCCAGGTCCAGCAGCGCCAGCGCCAGCGATGGCGGGTTCGATACGCCCCGCTCCATCGCCAGGCGCAGCTGCTCCAGCACCGCCGTGCGGTTCAGCAGGCCCGTCAGGCCGTCGTACGTCGCCTGCTTGAACAGGATCAGCCGCGCCTGCTCGATCTCGCGGGTGCGATCGCGCACCAGCGCCTCGAGCTGGCGCTGCCGCACCATCAGGTAGCCGACCCGCACCCGCCACAGCAGCGCCAGCGTGCCGATCACCAGCAGCGCTGCTGCCGCATGAGCCGGCCAGCCGTTCCACCAGGGCGGCCGCATCTTGATGACCACTCGGACCGGAGCCGAAGCCAGCCGATGCATGGGATCGATCGCACTCACCTCGAACACCAGCCGTCCGGAGGGCGGGTTCGTATAGCGCGCCTCGCGGTCGCTGGTCTCGACCCAGTCCCGGTCGACGCCGCGCAGCCGATAGCGGAAGCGGATCGATCTCTCGTAGCGGAAATCCAGCGCGGTGAAGTCGATCACCAGCGGATCCCCCGACCAGCGCAGGTGGGTCGCACCGGGTCCCTGACGCGAGGCGGTCGAACCGGCGCGGTCCAGGCCGACCCGCGTGATCACCGGATGCAGCCCGACCGGGCGGAACAGCGCGCGCGTGTCGACGACGTGCGACAGGCCGCCGACCGTGCCGAACCAGGAGCTGCCGTCATCGTCGGTGAAGGCCGCCTGCTCGTCGACGTCGTTGGCGACCAGTCCGTCCTGTTCGTCGAGGTGACGCCAATGCGCGCCGTCGGTGACGTCGAGGCCACGGTCGGTGCCGATCCAGATCCGGCCGCCTGCGTCGCCGTAGATCATCTCGACGTCCTGCGACAGGAGATGCTCGGACGGCAGCCGGTCCCGCCCGACTACCCGGTCGTGATCGAGATGCAGGCGGGTGATGCCGGTGGTGAAGCTGCCGAGCCAGAGCGTGCCGTCGGGCGCGAACAGCATCGAGCGGGTCTGGTAGCCGCCCTCCGGATCGGTCTGCAGCACCGAGCGCCAGCCCTGGCTGCGGTCGCGGTGGAACAGGGTCGTTTCGGTCAGGACCCAGAGCTCGCCCGCGGGGTCGAAGGCCATCGCGAAGATGCGGCCCCGGACCGGCGCGTCCACGGCGACCGCCGGAACCGCGGCCGTGTCGGGATGGTCGATCCTGGCCAGCCCGTCATTGGTGCCGATCCAGAGCGGACCCGCCGGATCGAGCCGCATGGTGCGCACCCGGGCGAGCTGCGCCACCATCTCGCTCCGTCCGTTGCGCGGATCGCGACGCATCAGGCCGCCATCCTGCCGACCGATCCACAGCCAGCCGGCTGCGGACCTGGCGAGCGAGAAGGCGCGGAACGGGTAGTGCCAGGGCGACGCCACGTCGTCGGGCTGCGCGGTGCCGCGCTGCCGGCCAGTGCCGACCGTCGCCCGGGCGCCGTCGTCGGCACGGTCGGACAGCGCGTCGACCCCGAGATCGTCCGCCACCCACATGGCGCCGCCGCCGTCGCGGCTCATGCTCCAGACCTGGTCGTCCGAGAGGCCCTGCTCGCGCGTCCAGCTCTCGAACACCCCGAAGCCGATCAGGCGCGCGAGCCCGCGGCCGTTGCTGCCGATCCACAGCGAGCCCTCGCGGTCGACCAGCATCGCGGTGACCGCGGAGTAGGGGAAACTCTCCTCGTAGTTGCGCACCACCCAGCGCCCTCGCTCGTGCACGAGCAGGCCGTGGGCGCTCTGCGTCACCACCCGCCCGGCGGCATCCTCGACCAGATCGAGCTGGCCGGGATTGCGCGCGAAGCGGCCGGGACCGCCCGGCACCTCGACGACGCGGAACCGGGCATCGCCGGGGGCCAGCGAGGCGATCCGGCCGGGACTGCGCAGCCAGATCGTGCCGGCATGGTCTCGGATCAGGGCGGTCCAGCGATCCGCGGGCAGGCCAGAGGCCGGACCGAACCGGACGGTGCCGCGGTCCAGCCGGCAGAGCGCCTGCCCGCAGGAGGCCCAGACATGATCGTGCTCCACCTGGACGAAGTCGCCGGCATCGAGCGCTGCCCGGTCCGGGTCGAGCGGCCGCACCGACAGGATCTCGCCGCTTCCCGGATGCGGCCGCGGAGCGATGCGCAGCAGGCGATGGTTGCGGACCAGCAACAGGTCGGAGCCGAGCACCGCGGCGCGATGCCCGTACTCGTCGTCGGCGCGCGAGTCGAGTGCCGCCGACAGGGTGGCGCCCGCGCCGAGCCGGTACACCCGGTCGGTGAACACCGCCCAGACGTGGCCGTCCGGTGCCGCGCGCACGACCTCCACCTGGCCGTTCTCGGGCAGGCCCTCGGCGGGCCCGAGCCGGCTGAAGCGCAGCCCGTCATAACGGTAGAGGCCGTTCTCGGTGCCCGCGTACAGGAACCCCTGGCGATCCTGCGCCAGCGACCCGATGGTGCCGTCGGACAGGCCGGCAGCCTCCCCGAACGAGCGGAAGACTAGGCTCTGCGCCGATGCCGGGCGGAGTGCCGTCGCGATGAGCAGGGCGACCAGCAGGATCGCCCGGATGACCAGGACGCAACGGGCGGGGGAGCCGGCGGGGGCAATCTGGTTGCGCATGCGGGCCATCAGACGTGACGGATGCTTCTTATCCCAGGTTACCGTCCGAAACGTAAACGAAGTGCGACCGGAACGAGCAGGCGAGGGCCTTGCCCTTGAGCCACTGGGGCCGAAGACCCCAGATCCCGATAAAGGAAAGAATCGATTTCGATGGCTTCGCCCTTGATGGGGTTGCTCTCGTTGCCTGCTAGGGCTCGGGAGTACTGCTCTAGACGTTGAAGCGGAACAGCAGCACGTCGCCGTCGCGCACCACGTAGTCGCGTCCCTCGACGCGCAGCCGGCCGGCTTCCCTGGCTCCCTGCTCCCCTTTGTAGGAGACGTAGTCCTCGTAGCCGATCGCCTCGCAGGCGATGAACCCGCGCTCGAAATCGTTGTGGATCACGCCCGCCGCCTGCGGTGCCCGCATGCCCAGCGTGATCGTCCAGGCGCGGGTCTCCTTCGGGCCGCAGGTGAAGTAGGTGGTCAGGCCGAGCAGCCGGTAGCCCGCCGCGATCACCCGGTCGAGGCCGCTGTCGGACAGGCCGAGCCCGTCCAGGAACTCGCGGCGGTCCGCCTCCGGGAGCTGGCTGACCTCGGCCTCGATCGCGGCCGAGACCACCACCACCGCGGCACCCTCTTCGGCGGCCTTGGCACGGACGCGCTCCGAGCGGGCATTGCCGACGGCGGCGGCGGCCTCCTCGACATTGCAGACGTAGAGCACCGGCTTGGAGGTCATCAGCTGCAGGCGGCGCACCGCCTCCTCCTGTCCCGCCGGGATCGCGAACCGCGCCGGCCGACCCTGGCGCAGCGCGTCGAGGATCGGCTCCATCAGCGCCGCCTGGGCGGCGGCCTCGCGATCGGTGCGCACCCGCTTCTGCAGCGACGGCAGGCGCCGCTCCAGGCTGTCCATGTCGGCGAGCATCAGCTCGGTCTCGACCGTCTCGGCATCCCGGACCGGGTCGACCGACCCTTCGACGTGGGTGACGTCGTCATCCTCGAAGCAGCGCAGCACGTGGATGATCGCGTCCACCTCGCGTATGTTGGCGAGGAACTGGTTGCCCAGGCCCTCGCCGCGCGAGGCGCCGCGCACTAGGCCGGCGATATCGACGAACTCCAGGCTGGTCGGCACGATCTTCGCCGACCTGGCGATCGCCGCCAGCGCCTGCAGCCGGGGATCGGGCACGGCGACGCGGCCGATGTTCGGCTCGATGGTGCAGAACGGGTAGTTCGCCGCCTGCGCCGCGG
>CAXTOC010000125.1:0-7733 GCA_964245725.1 uncultured Acetobacteraceae bacterium
GGTAGTAGGTCAGGTTGTGCCAGGTCAGCAGCATCGGCCCGAGCATCTCTCCCGCACGGAACAGGTGGTGCAGGTAGGCGCGGCCGTGCCGGGTGCAGGCCGGGCACGGGCAGTCCGGCTCGAGCGGCGCCGGATCCTCGGCGTGGCGGGCGTTGCGCAGGTTGACGGTGCCGCTCGCGGTGTAGGCGCGCGCGGTGCGTCCGGCCCGGGTCGGCATCACGCAGTCGAACATGTCGATCCCCCGCAGCACGGCGCCGAGCAGGTCGTCCGGCGTGCCGACCCCCATCAGGTAGCGCGGCCGCTCGGACGGCAGCAGCGGCACCGTGGCCTCCAGGGTCGCGAACATCAGCGCCTGGCCCTCGCCGACCGCGAGGCCGCCGACGGCGTAGCCCTCGAAGCCGATCGCGGTCAGCGCGCGCACGCTCTGCGCGCGCAGCGCCGGGTCGGTGCCGCCCTGGACGATCCCGAACTGCGCGTAGCCCGGCCGCGGCACGAAGGCCTCGCGCGAGCGCTCGGCCCAGCGCATCGACAGGCGCATCGCGGCGGCCACCGTCTCGAGGCTCGCCGGCAGCCGGGTGCACTCGTCGAAGCACATGGTGACGGTGGCATCCAGCGCGTGCTGGATCTGCACCGAGCGCTCGGGGGTCAGCCGGTGCGCGCTGCCGTCGAGATGCGAGCGGAACGTCACCCCGTCCTCGTCCAGCCGGCGCAGCGCGCCCAGCGACATCACCTGGAAGCCGCCGGAATCGGTCAGGATCGGTCCCGGCCAGTCCATGAAGCGACGCAGGCCGCCGAGTGCGCGCACCCTCTCCGCACCTGGCCGCAGCATCAGGTGGTAGGTGTTGCCGAGCACGATGCCGGCCCCGGTGCCGCGCACCGCCTCGGCCGTCATCGCCTTGACCGTGCCGGCGGTGCCCACCGGCATGAAGGTGGGCGTGGGCACGTCGCCGTGCGCGGTGCGCAGCAGCCCGGCGCGCGCCTGCTGATCCTGCGCCAGCCGGTCCCAGCCGAAATCCGTCACGGCGCGGGCGGCGCGCGGTGCAGCAGGCAGGCATCGCCGTAGGAGTAGAAGCGGTACTCCCGTGCGATCGCGTGCCGGTAGGCGGCCTTCATCGCTTCGGCGCCGGCGAAGGCGCAGACCAGCATGAACAGGGTCGAGCGCGGCAGGTGGAAGTTGGTCAGCAGCAGGTCGGCGGTGCGGAAGCGGTGCCCCGGGCGGATGAACAGCCGGGTCTCGGCGTCGTGCGGCCGCACTGACCCGTCCGCGTCGCACGCACTCTCCAGCAGGCGCAGGCTGGTGGTGCCGACGGCGACGATGCGGCCGTCTGCCGCCCGCGCGCGGCCGATCGCGTCGGCCGCCTGCGCCGTCACGATGCCGCGCTCGGGGTGCAGCGTGTGCGCGTCCACGTCGTCGTCGCGCATCGGCAGGAAGGTGCCGGCGCCGACATGCAGCGTCACCGTCGTGCGCCGCACGCCGCGCGCATCGAGTGCCGCCAGCAGCTCGGGGGTGAAGTGCAGCCCGGCGGTGGGTGCGGCGACGGCGCCGGGATGGCGGGCGAACACGGTGCGGTAGTCGCGCGCGTCCTCCGCCGTCGGCCCCTGCGGCCGCACGATGTAGGGCGGCAGCGCCAGCGCCCCGGCGGCGTGCAGGAAGCGCTCGAACCCGGCCTCGTCGGAGGAGAAGCGCAGGATGGCGCCGCCGTCCTGCTCGCGCGCGATCACCTCGGCGCTCTCCGCCGTCTCGAAGCGCAGCGTGTCGCCGGGCCGGACGCGTCGCGCGTTGCGCAGCAGCGCGTGCCAGGTCCGGTCCGCCAGCCTGCGATCCAGGGTGACGCCGATCCGCGCGTCGCCGCGTCGCGCCTCCAGCTGTGCCGGGATCACCGCGGTGTCGTTGGCGACCAGCAGATCGCCCGCGCGAAGCAGCTGCGGCAGGTCGCGCACGATGCGGTCGCTCAGGCCGGTGGGCGCCACCTCGAGCAGGCGCGCGGCGTCGCGCGGTCGCGCCGGCTGCTGCGCGATGCGCGCGTCGGGAAGCGCGAAGTCGAAATCCGCCGCCGAGAGCCCGGGGCCGGGGAGGGATGGCTGCATGGCGCCCCATGTGCCGCCGGGCGTCGGCGGAGTCGAGATGGGCGGGCTGCCGGAGCGGTTGCGCCCCTGGCGTTCGTTGCGATACCGGATAGCGCTGCGCGGCGGCAGAGAGGCGGGGAACGCGATGCGAAGCTGGCTGCACACGATGCTCTGCCTGACCGTGCTGAGCGGCTGCGCGGTCGGCGACTCGCGCCTGGCGCAGCGGGCCAGGACCAGGCTGCTCGGCATGAGGGAGGTCGACCTGGTGGCCTGCCTCGGCAGCCCGGACCAGCACAGCAGCTTTCCCGGCACCGACGTGCTGACCTGGTACGCCGCGTCCAACTCCTCGTTGAGCTTCTCGCCGCCGATCATCGGCGGCTTCGCGGCGAACAACGGCGGCTACTGCCACGTCACGGCACGCGTCGATGGCGGCCTGGTCACCCACGTCATCTACTCGGGCGAGAAGAACGCGACCCTGGCGCCGGATGCCTATTGCGCGCCGGTCCTGCGCAGCTGCCTCGCCGAGCTGCCGCCACGCGGCTCGCCTGGACCGGCCGCTTCGGCAATCCGCTAGCCCGGGTCCTCCCCGGCGGTGGCGGCAAGCGGCAGCCGGAGCTGGTGTGCCGCCGGATCGCCCGCGCCGTCGAGTAACGCCCGACGATCCTGGTCTCGGACCAGCCAGTACACCACGCCCAGGGCCAGGATGGCGGAGGCGAGGGCGAACATCTCGGCGGGCGCGGTGGCCTTCAGGTCCAGGATGATGAACTTGCGTGTCACCGCCAGCAGCGCGATCAGCACGATGGACTGGACCCGGACCACACTCTCCTGGCGCGCCAGCCCGACCAGCAGCGAGTGCTTGAACTCCAGCGCGATGATCACCGTGAAGATCATGCCGAACAGGCTCTGGAACACCTGCTGGTTGGAAGGATCGAGCTGGTCGGCGAGCAGCAACACGAACACCGCAACTGCCAGATGCCAACTCGCCGACGCCACCACGGTGACGATGATCACCGTCAGCACCAGCACCACGAGGTGCTCGAAGCGCTCGTAGAGGTTCAGGCGGGAGAACAGAGTCCAAATGCCGTGCATCGCATGAACCGATCGCCTGACCCGGTCAGTAGCGGCAATGCCCGCCGCTGACCAGGGGGTGTCGGTCAGGCGGCCTCGCTGTCCGCATCCCCGGTCAGGTGAAGCAGCGCGTCGCGGCCGAGCCGGCTGCAGAAGTCTCCGAAGCCTTCCGTGCCCTGGCGAGACCGCGCGAAGGCTTCCAGCATCGGTGCGAACTTGCTGCCGAGCGCCGCGTAGGCGACACGGTCGAGCAGGCGGAACGACAGCCGGGTGCCGTTGAAGTCGCCGCCGACATAGATGGCGTAGAAGCCCGGGACGCGGCCCACCAGGCCGATATCGCCGGCATACGAACGCGTGCAGCCGTTCGGACAGCCGGTGACGCGCAGGCTGATCCGCTCCTGCGATAGGCCGTAGCGGGCCAGCAATTCGTCGAACATGGCGACCATCGGCGCCTGCACCCGCTCGGCCTCGGTCAGCGCCAGCCCGCAGGTGGGCAGTGCGGGGCAGGCGAGCGCGAAGCGCGCGAGCGGCGTCAGGCTCTCGGCCGACGCGACCCCGTGCTCGCGCAGGATCGCGTCGATCGCGTCGCGGTCGGCCGGGCCGACGTTGGAGAGCAGCACGTTCTGCTGCGGCGTGAACACCGGATCGCTGCCGAACCGGCTCACGATGGTGCGCAGCGCGCTGCGCAGCCGCATCGTCTCGGTGTCCTGGATGCGGCCGGACAGCACCGGCAGCCCGAGCCAGAGTTTCCCTTCGCCCTGCTCGTGCCAGCCCAGCAGGTCGGGCACGTCAAGTGCCGGCAGCGGACGCGGCGGGGTCAGCGGACGGCCGAAATAGCCGGCCAGCGTCTCGCGGATCCAGTCGATGCCGCGATCCTGCACCACGTATTTCAGCCGCGCCCGCCGACGGTCGGTGCGGTCGCCGTGATCGCGCTGCAGCCGGATCACCGCCTCGCAGATCGCCAGCAGATCCTCCGGCACCACGAAGCAGACCGGCGTCGCCAGCCGCGGGAAGGTGCGCGGGTTGTTGTGCGTCATGCCCAGCCCGCCGCCGACGGCGATGGTGTAGCCCTCCAGCCGGTCGCCGTCGAAATGCGCGATCACGCCGAGATCGTTCGACAGCACGTCGACGCTGTTGTCGTCCGGCAGGGCGATGCCGACCTTGAACTTGCGCGGCAGGTAGGTGGCGCCGAACAGCGTCTCCTCCTCGTCGGCACCGGCGACCGGCGCCTCGTCTAGGAAGATCTGGTAGTAGGCGCGGCTGCGCGGCAGCAGCGCGTGGGACAGCATGCGCACGTCCTCGCCGACCCGCGCGTGACGGATGTCGCGCAGCGGCGCCGGCGTCGACATCAGGTTGCGCACCACGTCGCCGCAGGCCGACATCGTGGTCAGCAGCCCGTGATTGATCGCGGCGATCGAGGGCTTCAGCTCGCCCTTGAGGATGCCGTGGAACTGGATCCCCTGGCGGGTGGTGATGCGCAGCGTGCCGTTGGCGTAGCGGTCGGCGATGCCGTCCAGCGCGAGATACTGCGCCGCGTCCAGGACACCGCCCGGGATGCGCACCCGGACCATGAACTGGTATTCCTTCTCCAGCTTCTGCTGCTTGCGCGCGGTCGCGGTGTCGCGGTCGAACTGCTCGTAGCTGCCGTGGAACTTCAGCAGGTTGTAGGCGTCGTCGCTGACCTGGATGCCGCCCTCGTCGAGCTCCTCCGCCAGGCGGCCGCGCAGCCCGTGGCTCGCCACCTTGAGCGTCTCGACCCCGGAGAGCTTCTTCTGCTCGGGCACCGTTGGCATCCTCACTGCACCGGCAGCTTGACCATGCGCAGGTAGGGCTTGAGCGTCTTCCAGCCCTGCGGGAACATGCCCTTCGCGGTCTCGTCGCTCACCGAGGGGGCGATGATGACGTCCTCGCCGGGCTTCCAGTTCGCCGGCGTGGTCACCTTCTGGGTGTCCGTCAGCTGCAGGCTGTCGACCACGCGCAGCACCTCGTCGAAGTTGCGCCCGGCGGAAGGCGGATAGCTCAGGCTGAGGCGCACCTTCTTGCTGGGGTCGATGATGAACACCGTGCGCACGGTGATGCTCGGGTCAGCCTCGGGATGCACCATGCCGTAGAGCGACGCCACCTTGCGGTCCGGATCGGCGATCATCGGGAAATCGATGGTCGAGCCCTGGGTCTCGGCGATGTCCGCCTCCCAGCCGCGATGCTGGTCGAGCGGATCGACCGATAGACCGATCACCTTGACGTTGCGCCTGCGCCACTCCGGCGCCAGGCGCGCCACCGCGCCGAGCTCGGTGGTGCAGACCGGCGTGTAGTCCCTGGGGTGGCTGAACAGCACGCCCCAGGCGCTGCCGAGCCAGTCGTGGAAGCGTATCCGGCCCTGCGTGGTGTCCTGCTCGAAATCGGGCGCGATCTGGCCCAGCTGGATCGTCATCGAACGGTTCTCCATGGGAGCGGCAGATAAAACGCGAAGCGCGATCGCAGGTCAATCGGACCACGCCATCGGCAAGTGCTTTGCGCTCGACGCCACGCTTATGCACGTCCCGGGCGTGTCGACGCTCTATATGGAGAAGCTGATCGGTTCTGCCAGGGGGCGACGCAGCCCCGTGCCCTCTGCCCGCCGGATCAGGTCGTCGAGGCTGATGCCGCGCAGCCGCTCGCGCAGCGTGTCGTCGAGATCGCGCCAGGCCGGCTCGACCACGCGCGCGAACAGGTCGCCTACCGGTCCCTCCTCGGAGGCGGCATCCTCGCACACCGCCGTCTCGACGATGTCGGACAGCTTGATGTCGCGACGCGGACGACCCAGCCGATAGCCGCCGCGCGGGCCGCGCACGCTCTCCAGCAGCGCCGACCGCGACAGCGTCTGCAGCAGCGGCTCGATGCCGCGCCGGGCCAGCCCGGCGCGCTCGGCGATGTCGGCCGCACTCACCGTGCCGGCGCGCCCGGCATGGAACGCGACGTCCAGCATGATCAGCACCGCGATCATGGCGCGGTCGCGCCGAAGCAGCATCATTCCGTCCTCGCGGTGTCCCGGGCGGCTTCCGGTCGAAGCATGCGCCTCCTATATCAGAGCCGACCGACATGATCCACGCTGCAGTTCGGTATTATTGGGAGTGCGCATGAACAACAGTCACGGCCGGGCCCACGCCCCCGACGACCACGCCGCCGGCGCCACGACACGCGCCTCGCCCGAGGCGCCGTCCGCTTCGTTCGCCGCACCGCGCGGTCGCATCTACGGCAGCATCGTGGAGACTATCGGCGGCACCCCGCTGGTCGCGCTGCCGCGACTCGCCCGCGAGGACGGGCTGCTCGCCGACATCGCGCTCAAGCTGGAGTTCTTCAACCCGCTCGGCTCGGTGAAGGACCGCATCGGTGCCGCCATGGTGCTGCGCGCCGAGCGCGAGGGACGCATCGCGCCGGGCCGCACCGTGCTGGTCGAGCCGACCTCGGGCAACACCGGCATCGCTCTCGCTTTCGTCGCCGCCTCGCGCGGCTACCGGCTGATCGTGACCATGCCGGAGGGGGCTTCGCTCGAGCGGCGCAAGATGCTGCGGCTGATGGACGTGCAGCTCGAGCTCACCCCGGGCCGACTCGGCATGGCCGGCGCGATCGCGCGTGCCGACGAGATCCTGGCCGCGACGCCGGATGCCTGGATGCCGCGCCAGTTCGACAACCCGGCCAACCCGGACATCCACGCCGAGACCACCGCGGAGGAGATCTGGGCTGACACCGACGGGCGCGTCGACATCGTCGTCGCCGGCATCGGCACCGGGGGCACCGCGACGGGCATCGCGCGGACGCTCAAGCCGCGCCGCCCGGGGCTGCTGGTCTACGGCGTCGAGCCCGCCGAGAGCGCGGTGCTGAACGGCGACGAGCCGGGGCCGCACGGCATCCAGGGACTCGGTCCGGGCTTCTGTCCGGGCGTGCTGGAACTGGACGCGCTGGACGGCGTGCTCACCGTCTCCGAGCGCGAGGCGATCGCGGCGGCGCGCCGCTGCGCACGCATGGAGGGCGTGCCGGTCGGCATCTCCTCGGGGGCGGCGCTGCACGCGGCACTCCTGCTGGCGCGCGACCCGGCGCATGCACACAAGCAGATCGTGGTGATCGTGCCGTCGTTCGCGGAACGCTACCTGTCGACTTCGTTGTTCGCGGGGTTGGGGTAGGAAGCACGAGAAGGCCAGGGCGCCGCCTCGGACCTGCGGGGGCCTGAGGCCCGGACCCCCGATCCTGCTAGCGCATGACGATCTCCACCCGGCGGTTCTGCGGCTCGCGGGTGTTCGGGGCGGTCGGGACCAGGGGGTGGCTCTCACCGAAGCCCTGTATCCCGATCGCGCTGGCGGGCACGCCGTCGCGCACCAGTTCGCTCTGCACCGCCTGGGCGCGGCGGATCGACAGCGCCTGGTTGTAGGCCACCCCGCGTGCGCCGGGATGCGCCGCCGAGCTGTCGGCATAGCCGTTGACCTCGACACGCGTGGCCTGCACGCGCGTCGACGCCTGCGCCGCCTCGGCGATGATCAGGCGGGCGCGGTCGGACAGGTCGGAGCGGTCCCAGTCGAAGAACACCAGGTAGGTGCGCGTCGGCGCCACGGTCGGCACGGGGG
>CAXTOC010000126.1:0-7724 GCA_964245725.1 uncultured Acetobacteraceae bacterium
GGCCGACCACGAAGGGGATGGGCAGCGCCACGCCGAACATCGCCTGGTAGGCGAGGTTGCCGAAGGTGCCGCCGGTGTTCTCGACATAGGGGTAGTTGGTGCCGACATAGTGCGTGTCGAGATGGGTCCAGGCGTAGCCGGCACCGACGCCCAGGTATGGATAGAGCCAGCTCTTGCCGATATCCATGTCGAACAGCGCGTTCACCATGCCGCCATAATTCTCCTGGCGGCCGCCGGCCTCGGTGGGAAAGCCGGTGCCGAGGAAATGCTGCAGGTCGTTGTGGCGGTAGTTGCCCTCGAGCTCGATCCGCACGCCGTTGCCGAATCCGTATCCGGCGCTGGCCAAGCCGGTATAGCCGACGCCGAAACGGTCCTTGCCGAACGGCAATTCCGGGGAAATCTGGATCGTCTCATCCTGCAGGAAGTTGGCGCCGCCGCCGAGGCCGACATAGACGCCGCTGACCGGCTGGGCGAGGGCGGGCAGGCTGGTGAGCAGGGAGCCCGCCAGCACGGCAGGCGATGCCAGCACGCTGGCCGCCAGCAATCTCGACATCCGCCCCATCTCGTCCCCCGACACGACCTGCCCCGCTCAACGCTGGAGGACAGTTTCCCGCTCCCGCCTCTACCGGGTTTTTGCCCTGGTTTGAAGGGCTGACGCCGATGCGAGGGAGAGGCGTCCCGCCGCCGCTGCCGCCTGCGCCGATCCTCATCCCGGTCCTGACCCTTGTCCGCGACCAACGCGCGCCTCAGGCACAGTCCAATTAAATTGTCGTTAAACTTGTCTAGTATCGCCCAACATGCCCCCGAAAGCGGCAAAAAGTTTCTCCAAGAACCGTGCCAGAGCAACAAAGTTCTGTATGCGTTTGACAATGGGCTGAGTTGCAAAGTTGCAACAGCTTGTAAGGGAACGTTTTCAACGGTGAGTTTTGCGGTATCGCCGCGGAAACCGCTGGCTAGGTTGTCCCCGGGAAAGCCGGCCGAGATGCTCGCGCCGCCGCGGCCGGGGACACATCCGGTCGCGCTCGGACCAGGAGACGATTGACACCATGACAGGCGCCTCGATTCAGACCCTGCGACGCAGCCTCGCCGGCTCCGTCGCCATCGCGGCCTTGCTGACGACGATGCCGGCGGCCGCCCAGATCAGCGGCGCCAACTCGGTTGCAGCTCCAACCTCCGGAGCCGGGAACACAGCCGCTGGCGCGCCAGCGGCAGGAACCGCCCAGGACGTAGTCGTCACCGGCTCGCGCCTGCGCACTAGCAACGTCACCAGTGAGGCCCCGATTACCGTCATCACCTCGAAGCAGATCTCGGACTCGAGCTCGCAGACGATCGAGGACGTGCTCAGAAAGATCCCGTCGGTCGGCACCGAGGGCAACTTCTCCACGACCAACAACGGCGCCAACGGCTCGTCTTGTATCGACCTGCGCAATCTCGGCATTGCTCGGACGCTGGTGCTGGTGGACGGCCGTCGTTTCGTCCATTCGGCGTATGGCACCGGGAACGACTGCGTCGATCTCGACACCATCCCGATACAGCTGATTGATCGCATCGAGATCTTGAAGGATGGCGCCTCCACCATCTACGGCGCCGACGCGGTCGCGGGTGTGATCAACATTATCACCAAGAAGGATTACAGCGGCAGCCAGGTCAATCTCAACGGCAACATCACCGCCTCCGGCGACGACACGCAGGGCGACATCTCCGGCATCTCCGGCTTCGACTTTGCCCAGGGACGCGGCAACGTCACCGTCACCGGGCGCTATCTTGATCGCGGACCGGTATTGCAGAAGGACCGCGACTGGGCGGTTCCGGTGGTCACCAGCGATAACGGCGCCGGCCAGCCTTATGGTTTCGGCTCCGCCGTTCCGGAGGCTGGTCGGTTCTTCGGCGCGAACAGCGGCAGCGACAACACGGTGATCAACGGCCAGCTGCAGCCGTTCGTGAACACCTACAATGGTGCCAACGGCGGCAACCCGAACGTCAATGGCCGTTACGATTATGGCGCCGACTCCTACATCTCCGATCGCGAGACGCAAGGCAACCTCGCGGGAAATGCGCACTTCGACGTCAACGATCATCTGACGCTGTACGCGTCGGTGTACTATACCCACAAGAACACACAGACGCAGCTCTCCGGCCAGCCGGTCACCGGCAACCCGAACACCGGACAGCTGTTCGATATCCCGCAGGGCAACCCGTTTGCCGAAGCACTGGGCATCAACGAACCGCTCAGCGCGTATCGCCGCACCACCGATTTCGGTCCGCGCGACACCGACACCGGCTCCGACACTTGGCAGGCGACCGCTGGCGCGCGCGGCAACATCATCGGCAACTGGGACTACGACGCCTACTATACCTACGGCTACTCCGACACCACGATCCAGCTGACCAACTCGATCAACTTTACCCACCTCGAGCAGGAGCAGGGTTTCCAGCAGACGCCGGGACCACTCGGTATCGACAACGGTATCTTCAATCCGGCGGTGTGCAACCCGGCCGTGGGCTGCGTGCTGGGTGACGTGTTCGGCGCGAACGCAGCGAGCCGGCAGGCCATCAACTATGCGACCTTCACCGCCTCAGCCAACGCGTACTACCAGTTCCGTGACATCGGCGCGACCGTCACCAACAACAAGCTGCTGAACCTGCCCTACGGTCCGCTCGGGCTGGCGATCGGCTTCGAGCACCGTGGCGAGCAGGGTGCCTACCACCCCGATCCGATCATCCAGTCGGGCCAGTCCACGGCCTCGGCCGAGGCGCCGACCGGCGGCGGCTTCAACGTCAGCGAGGTGTTCGGCGAGCTGAACATCCCGATCCTGAAGAACGTGCTGGCGGCGAAAGACCTCTCGGCGGACGTCTCTGGCCGCTGGTCCGACTACAACACGTTCGGCGGCGTGCAGAACTTCAAGACCGGCCTCAACTGGTCGCCCACGCGGGATATCCGCTTTCGCGCCGACCTCGGCAGTTCGGTGCGTCAGCCGGCGATCGTGGAAGCCTTCGGCGGCGACACGTTATCTTTCGAGAACGGCAACGATCCCTGCTCGCAGATCAGTCATTACGGTGCTCTCGCCGGGGTGGTGAGCGCCAACTGCGCCAGGCAAGGCGTTGCGCCCGGCTTCCAGCAGAACGGCGACCAGATCCCAACGATTATCGGCGGCAACGCCAACCTGTCGCCGGAATCCGCACGTACCTATACCATCGGCACCGTGCTGACGCCGCGCTGGATCCCTACCCTCTCCGCAACGATCGACTACTACCACACCAAGATCGAGAACCAGATCCAGGAGGTGCCGGTCCAGTTCGTCGAGGATCAGTGCTACACCAGCGTGGACCTGAGCAGCCCGGAATGCGCCGATGCCGGCACCCGCAACGGGTCGGGCAACATTCAATCTGCCTTCGGCCCCTACCAGAACCTGGGCGAGGTGCGGACCAACGGCATCGATTTCGACCTGAACTACCTGCTCCGGCTCGGCGGCGGACACACGCTGAGTTTCACCAATGAGCTCGCCGACCTGATCGGATATACCCAGCAGCTGGTTCCGAATGGTCCGTTCGTCAACCTCAAGGGGCGCCTGACGCCGATCAATACCGGACTCTATCCGTCGGCCTATCCGGTGTTGCGCGACAACTTCACCGGCACCTACGCGAAGGGCGGATTCAGCTTCAGCTGGACGGTGCGCTACATCGACGGCATGATCTACAACGATGGCTCGAACGACTTCAACACCGTCTCGCCGGCGTTGCGCTTCACCGGAACGAATGAAGTCTTCTACCACGACATCGTCGCCACCTATAACTGGAAGAAGTTCCTGTTCATCGCCGGCATCGACAACCTGTTTGACAGGACCCCGCCGTTCGCGCTCGATGGCACCGAGAACACCGCCGCGAACGCCTATGACGTGCTCGGCCGGTTCTTCTACGCCAAACTGCAGGTCCGTTTCTGAGCCCGGCGCGTCCTTAGCCAGGCAGCTCGCGCAGCATCGGCGCGAGCTGCTCGGCGTAGGCGCGCCATCTTCCGACACCGCCTGGGTTGATCGGCAGGCGCACCTGATCGCGGCTGGCGGTGCGCACCGCGCGGTCCTGCTCGAAGAAGCGGTGGCATGCCGGATCCCATGGTAGATCGATGAATGCCAGCACCCGTCGCAGCGTCGCATCGAAGTCCGTGATCCAGTCGGCGTGGTCGAGCTCCAGCATCGGGATGCTCAGCACGCTGCGCCAATGCTCGAGCAAGCGCTGGTGCTGGGCGATAGTCCAGCCGAGGTCGGCGAGATCGTGCGCGTACGGGTGGTGACCGAGGAACCGCTGCTGGAAGATCGAAGCACCCACGTCGCGCAGGTCGCGGGTACAGCAGATCACCCGCGCGCCCGGTAGCAGAGTCGCGATGAACCCCAGTTGGGTGAAATTGTCGGGCATCTTGTCGAGGATGCGGCGGGCGTCGGGTGCCGCGTCATGTAGCGATCGCAGGTAGCACCGCGCGGCGTCGGTCAGCACCCTCGCCTCCAGCCGTGCTGCGCCTCCGGCCGCGGTCGTGGCATCAGTCGTGCCGGTGAGCTGGATCAGGGTTTCCCGGATCGCCAGCCGCTCGCCCAAACCATGCACTTCGGGATGTGCGCTGAGGATCTGCTCGGCCAAGGTCGTTCCGGTACGGGGCAGGCCGACGATGAACACCGGCGCCGGATCGACGATGGCGGCGCGTGCGCCGTCCGCCAGCCGCTCGCGGCTCGCGGCGCGCATCACCGCGTCGAGCATCGCAAGATGCTCGGCACGGGAAAAGGGCTGGGCGGTGCGCAGCAGCTCGTGTCCATGCCGCCAGTGCCCGAAGGCCTGCTCGGTGCGGCCCTCCGCGTGACGAAGCGCGGCCAGCGAGAAATGCGCGTCGATCCGGTCTTCCAATCCGGCGGCACCGCGATCCAGGGCTAGCCGGGCGACCCGGTCGGCCAGCGCCGCGGCGGCGCCATGATCTCCGGCCGCGCGTGCCAGCAGGGAATGCTGCCAGCGCAGGACGATCTCCACCTCGCCCACCGGCGGCGCGACCCGCGCCAGCTCCGCGTCGGCGTCGTGGTATCGGCCGAGCCCCGTGAGGGCCGAGATCCGGCAGGCCTGCCACCGTGCCCGGCGGACTGGCTCGCCGGGCGGCGCTTGCTCTAGCAGCGTCAGTGCCGCTGCCGGCTCGTGGTCGAGGAGCAGGCGGCTGGCGAGAGCAAGCCTGGCTGCGAGACAGTCCGGATCGCGGCCTAGCACGTCGCGAAGCCGGGCGATCGCCGCGACCGGACTGCCGCCGAGATGTTCGACCAGGGCCAGCACCGTCTCCGCCTCGGCATGGAGCGGCTGCGCCGCCAGCGCCTGCGTCAGCGCCGCGTGCGCGTCAGTGACCTTGTCGAGCCGCAGGCAGCTCTCGGCGAGCGCCAGCCACGCCTCGCACAGCTGCCGCGTCGTCGCCATTGCCGAGTCCTGAAGGATCGCGAGCTCGGCGAGGCAGACAGCGTGCCGTGCATCGAGCAGACCCGGCGCGAGGGTGAGCGCCCGCCTGGCAGCGGCGGCGGCATCCTGCCGCCGATGCAGCCGCAGCAGGGCCCGCGACAGATGGACCAGCGGTACCGGATCTGCCGGTGTCGCGGTGACGCACGCCTCGAGTGCCGTGACGGCCTCGCCCGACCGCCCTGCAGCCTGCAGCGCAATGCCGTGCCAAAGCATCGAGAGCGCATCCCCGGGGTCCAGCCGCCGAGCGCGCGCGAGATAGCCGAGGCCTTGCGCCACGGCGTCGCTGCGCACCAGCGCCATGCCGCACAGCCGCAGCAGCATGGGGTCAGCCCTGGTTCGGGCGAGCAACGACACCAGCAATCGCCCGGCCTGCTGGTAATCGTCCCGCTCGAAGCACGCGATCGCTTCCTGCCGTTCGGCTGCCGTCGATAGACCTCCCTGGCGTCGCTGGGTCTTGGGCATCTGGTCAGGTCCTGGAACGGCTATCGCCTGGCAGCCTTGCGTGGCGCCGCGGCCCCTGTGAAAACCGATCTGAAACTTGCGGATCCGGGGACCGTATCAATGACGAAGCCGATCTCGATCATCACCCTCTTCGCCCTGACAATGCTGATGTCGGCGTGTAGCACCGGACCCTATGATCCCGCGGCGCATCATCACGCGGACACATCGACAGGGAGCATGCTCTCCGGGACCGATGCGGGGACAAATCCCAACGGTTCGTTCGGTGATCCCGGCATTCGGTCCAATGCGGGGGGAAACGTAGGCCACTGAGCTCGGCTCGCTGGCGCGGGTCTGCTGCCGCTCTCCCTGATCCGGCGTCACGCTCGCACCTGTCAGAGCAGGATCGCCTCGAAGGGCGGGGTGAGGTCGGGGGCGTCGAACTCCAGCACCCAGAGGTCGGGGTCGCGGGCCAGCTGACGCGCGACGTAGGCGTCGGCGGTCGGCTGGTCGACCGGCTCACGCCCGGTCGCGCGCATCCATGCGGGGGCGCCGTCGAGGCGGCGCGCCTGGCTCAGCACCACGATAGCGCCGCTGCGGTCGCGCAGCACCGCCAGCACGCCGCCGGCATCGGCGTCCCCGCGCCGCAGCACCATGCCGGACCGGCCGAGCTGGTCCGCCCGACGCACCGCCATGCTGGCCCAGATCGCCGTCTTCAGGCGCGGCTCGCTCATCCCGTCACTCCAGGTTCGCCGAGGCGGACGGCGCGTCGGCCGGTGGCGCCACGTCGCCGGGCACCAGGGCCGCGTGGTAGCGCGCCGGATCCTCGATCAGCAGGCGGGCCGCGTCCAGGTCGGCATCGCCGCCGATCGCCGCCGGGCAGGCCTCGCGTATCTCCAGGATGCGCGCCGCGGGCAGCGGCGAGCGGGCGCGACGCGAGTCGCCGACGGCGCGGGCGTTGTCCTGTATGCCGCCCGCGAGGTCGGCGAGGGCACGATCGAGCGCCGCCTGGCCCAGGCTGGTGCACAGCTGCGGCATCACGCCGAGGCCCTGCAGCGGCCAGCCCAGCGGCGCGATCACCCGGCTCCAGGTGACGAACAGCTCGCCGCCGTCCGGCAGCTGCGCGATCGTCTGCACCAAGCCCTTGCCCAGGGTGGCGCTGCCGACCACCACCGCGCGCCGCTGATCGGCCAGCCCCGCGGCCATGATCTCGGCCGCACTGGCGGTGCGGCCATCCACCAGCACCACGATCGGGATGCCCCCGGTGAGGTCGCCGCCGCGGACGCTCCAGATATGGTTGGCCTGCGGGTCGCGGCCGCGCGTGACCACGGCGACGCCGTGATCGAGCACCAGCGCCACCGAGGTCACCGCCTGCTGCAGCAGGCCGCCGCGGTTGCCGCGCAGGTCGACGATCAGCCCGTGCACCCGGCCCGCGACGCCGCGCCGGGTGTCCGGCTGCGCCGGCTGCGGCTGCATCGCCTGGTCCAGGAACTGGCTCATCTCCTGCGCGGTGCCGCTGGAGAAGCCGGTGACGCGCAGCACGACGATGTCGCCGCTGGAGAAGGCGAACACCGTCTCCGGCGGCACCGCCGCACGGGTCAGGGTGACGCTCTGCGCCGCACCGCGCCCCGGGGGCGCGATCAGCAGCACGACGAAGCTGCCGGGATCGCCGCGCAGCCAGCCCGTGATGGTGGCCTCGTCCTGGTTGCGCGTCGCGTGGCCGTCGACGGCGAGCAGGCGCTGCCCGGCGGCGATGCCGGCGGCCCACGCCGGCCCGTTCGCGTTGACCGCGCTGATCAGGGCGGCGC
>CAXTOC010000127.1:0-7329 GCA_964245725.1 uncultured Acetobacteraceae bacterium
TGACGGCTGTCGCGGCTCTAGTGTTGTGGGGCACGTCGCGATGATCTTCGCCGCCTTCTGATCCCCTAAAATGGCGAGTTCCAGTGTGAATTGCTCCCCATGCGACGCCAGCTCGAGCTACTCGAGGAGCTTCGCCGCGACATGCCGCCCGCGGGTCCACAGGCGGCCGCACGAGGCGCGGCCGGCCCGGGCGGCCATGCCGAGGATCTCTGCCTGATGCGCCTGATCGCGCTGCTCGACCCGCTGGCGCCGCTGTTCTGGCGCGGCACCTGGCTCTGGCCGGACGGGCTGGGCCCGCTGCTGGCCGGCAGCGTGCTGCAGCCCCCCATCGGCGATCCGCGCGACGCAGCCGCCCTGATCGACGCCCTGCTGCTCCGCGGCGCCCTGACCCGCTGGCGCTGGCAGCGGACCGGGCGGACGGATCGGGAGGTTGCGTCTCTGCCGGCGCGTCTGCTGCGCCGCGCGGCACAGGATGACGAGCAGGCCGTGCTGCTGCGGGTCGTCTATGCGCTCAATCCCTACCTCGCATGCGCCTCGCCGCAGCTCGCGGCGGAGGTGGCGATGCATCCTGCCTCGGTGATCGAGGCGCTGGAGCGCCTGGCACCCGCGACGGGCGCGAAGCCGCTGCTCGATGCGCACATGCTGGCCTTCCTGGACGCACGTGTGGACGAGGCGGCGGGTGCGCACGAGCCGGTCGGCGGCGGTGATCCCGACCCGGCGCTGCGCGAGCTGTCGATCCTGTCGCGCTGGCAGGTGCAACTGAGAGGTGCTCCGCTGGCACGGATCGCCGGGTGCCTGCGGCCACGGGTGGCGCCTACGCTCGCCGACTGGCCGGGTCTGAGCCGCAGGCAGCAGCGCCTCGAGGCGCTGCGCGGCCTGGCGGCGGTCGGCGACCTCGCCGGCCTGGCCAGGCTCCTCTCCGACGGCGGCGCACAGCGTCAGGACGAGGCGGCCCGGGAGCAGGCGGTGGCGCAGGCCGCGCAGATCGTGGCGGCGCTCGCCGAGCAGAACCATAGCGTCGGTCAGCGTCTGGCCGCGGGCCGGCAGGCGGCGCGGGACACCGCCTCCGCGACGGGCCTGCTGTGCATCATGGCCGTCCTGCTGTACGAGCTGCTGGTTTGATGGCCCGCGCCGCGAAGGCCGCCGCGCTTCGGCTACCGGCTACTGGCTGGAAGTGGTGGCACGGCATGCTCGGGGGCATGCTGCTGATGCTCTCGCCTGGAGCCGCGTTGCTGCTGGTGGCTCTTGCGGCCCCGGTGCTGCTCGTGCTGGTCGCGGACACCACGCCGCGACGGACGCTGACCCGGACCGTGATGCTGTTTTGCGCCGCCGGAGCCCTGGATCCGCTCAGGGCGTTGCTGTCGATGGGTCCTGATCTCGGCACCGCATTGGAGCTGCTGGCGCATCCGGCCACCATCCTGCTCGCCTGGGGCGCGGCGGGATGCGGTTGGCTGCTCGACGAGATGTGCGGCCTGACCGCCATCCTGCTTACCAGGATGAGCTTGACCGGCCGCGGCAGGGCGCTCGAGGCAGAGTTGCTGAAGCTGCGTGCCGAGTGGGAACTCGGTCCGGACTGAGCTAGGGCTGCGGGAGCGACGAAATCCACGCCCGACCGCCCCGACGAGGGTCAGCCGGGCGCGGCTCAGGCCGAGCGCGTCAGGCGGCGACCTGCTCGCCGAGGCGTCGGGTGGTGATTTGCGACTTCATCGCCTTCTGCACCTTCTCGAACGCCCGCACCTCGATCTGCCGCACCCGCTCGCGCGAGATGCTGTAGACCTGAGAGAGGTCCTCCAGCGTGGCCGGCTCTTCCTTCAGACGACGCTCGACCAGGATGTGACGCTCGCGCTGGTTCAGCGTGCGCAGCGCCTCGCCGAGCAGCGCCTTGCGGCCCGAGAACTCCTCGTGCTCGGCCAGCATGGTCTCCTGGCTGTCACCCTCGTCGACCAGCCAGTCCTGCCACTCGCCCTCGCTGTCAGCCCGGACCGGCGCGTTCAGGCTGTGGTCGGGTGCGGCCAGGCGACGGTTCATGTTGACCACGTCCTGCTCCGACACCGAGAGCGCGCGCGCGATTTGCCCGACCTGCTCGGGCCGAAGGTCGCCATCCTCGATCGCCTGCATCTGGCCCTTCAGCCGGCGCAGGTTGAAGAACAGCTTCTTCTGCGCTGCCGTGGTGCCCATCTTCACCAGCGACCAGCTGTGCAGGATGTACTCCTGGATCGCGGCACGAATCCACCACATGGCGTAGGTGGCGAGGCGGAAGCCGCGATCCGGGTCGAACCGCTTGACCGCCTGCATCAGGCCGACATTGCCCTCGCTGATCAGCTCGCTGATCGGCAGGCCGTAGCCGCGATAGCCCATTGCAATCTTCGCGACGAGGCGCAAATGAGAGGTGACGAGCTTGTGCGCGGCGGCACTGTCTTCGTGATCGCGCCAGCGCTTGGAGAGGCTGAGCTCCTCCTCCGGGGCGAGCATCGGAAATTTGCGTATCTCCTGCAGGTATCGGGAGAGATTACCCTCAGGACCAACGTTAAGGACGGCAGAGGCCACGATAAGGCTCCTTTCGTCTGAACTTCAGCGAACCCTCGAGGCCCATACGGCGCGATCGAGAACAGGTTCCGCATCCGGTCAGGTTGGGCGCAGGTGAGGACATCACGTCCCTGAGACTTCTCCCGGCTGAGGCGAGAACTCCCAGGACGTCCAGACCGGCGGGCGCCCCCGTCGGAACTGCCGCCTACATACCGGACCGCTCCGGTCCGGTCAAGATCTAGCTACGCTCAGCCACCTGAACTCTCCGTCATGCATGACAGCAACGTATTGAAATCGACGGGCGGCTCGGTCTCGAAGCGAAGCGGCCGCCCGTCGCGCGGATGGGTGAAGCCGAGGCGCGCGGCGTGCAGCGCCGGGCGGGGGAAGTCCAGCGCCGCACGACGCGCGGCCTCGGGAAGCCGCCGGGCGCTGCTCGGGACGCGACGCAGATACACCGGATCGCCGACCAGGGCGTGACCGCGGTGCGACAGGTGGACGCGGATCTGGTGGGTGCGTCCGGTGGCCAGCCGGCACTCGATCAGGCTCGCCGCGCCGTGCATCACCCGCAGCGTGCGGTAGCGGGTCAGCGCCGTCTTGCCACCGCGCGTCACCACCGCCATGCGCTTGCGATCGCGCGGATCGCGGCCGATCGCGCCCTCGAGATCCCCGGCGGCGGGCGACAGCACGCCCCAGCACAGCGCCAGGTAGGCGCGCTCGATCCGCCGTGCGGCGAAATCCGCCGACAACGCGGCTAGCGCCGCCTCGGTCTTGGCCACCACCATGAGGCCGGAGGTGTCCTTGTCGAGCCTGTGCACGATCCCCGGCCGGCGTTCGCCGCCGATGCCGGGCAGGGCATCGCCGCAATGTGCGACCAAGGCGTTGACCAGCGTGCCGTCCTCGTTGCCCGGTGCTGGATGCACCACCAGTCCGGGCGGCTTGTCGAGCACGATCAGGTCGTCGTCCTCGTGCAGGATCGTGAGCGCGATCGCCTGCGCCCTCGGACGGGCGGGCACCGGCTCGGGTGTGGCGACCCTGAACAGCATGCCCGCGCGCACCGGATCGGCGGCGTCGCGCAGCACCGCGCCGTCGCGCAGCACGTGGCCGCCGTCGATCAGGGCCTTGACGCGCGAGCGCGAGACCGTGCCGATGCTGTCGGCGAGGAACCGGTCGACGCGCTGCCCGGCCCGGTCGGCGGTCGCGACGAGCTGCAACGGGACCGCGGGCCCGGTCGTGGGATCGACCATGGCCCCGGCTTAGCGGAGAAGCGCGCGGGCGAGAAGGCGGATCGGGAGAGGGCGGCGGACAGGAGGCACGGCTCGGGATGCAGACACGCGGCGTGAGGGCGTTGCTGGCGGCGGTGATCGTGATGGGGGTGATGATCCTGCTCGGCACCGCAGTGCTGATCGGCACCGTCGTGCGCCGCGCGATGCGTCCGGCGACCGGTGTCGCCGCGACCGCCCCGATGTTCCCGGCGGACGGCACGATGCGGCAGCTGACGCTGGATCAGCCGCCGGGCACGCACATCGCCTCGGTCCTCCGCCAGTCCGACACGGTGCTGGCGGTGCTCCTGTCGGGAGGCGGCAGGGCGGACCGGCTGCTGCTGTGGGACGTCGCGGCCGGACGGCTGGTCGGCAGCCTGGCACTGGATCGGGCGGGCGGCCGCTGACTCGGCGGATGCCGGACAGCCGGCTTGCACCCCTGGCGGCTCTGCTCTAAGAGCAGCCCCGGCCATGTCCTGTTCGTCTAGAGGCCTAGGACACCGCCCTCTCACGGCGGTAACAGGGGTTCGAATCCCCTACGGGACGCCAATCAAATCAATAGCTTAGATCAGTATCTGGCCGAGGGGTTGGCTTCGTGCGGCGTGAGCAGGCGGCAGGGGTATTGGCTGCCGTGTCGGGATGGCCAGCGACTTCTTGAGAGGGAAGGGTATGGCTGCCGACTACATTGAGGCTTGGAAGCTTCTCGACGGTTGGCAGACGCTCATCACAGGCTTGCTCGCGCTGTTCGCTGCCACCGTGGCGGCTCGCCCAGGCTGGAAACAGCTCAAGATCCTCGAAGTCCAGACCGGGGTGCTGGCGCGGGACGCACTTGACGCCCGCTTGGCGGCAATTCGGGCGCGCGAAAAGGGCGTTCATCGGAACTTGGTGCTTCTCACCGACAAACTGATGCAGGACCTTTTCCCTCTTGATGATGAGCGTGAACCTGATATCAGCCCAGACTGGGCGTTCGACGCTCAACAAGCAGTTCGTGCGGCTATAGACGATCTCGTCCTACAGCAAGAAACCAGCTTCGATGGCGAGCTGATTGACGTCGCTCGGGATGCTGTTATTCGGAAGGCTGGGGCGTTGGTTGATTGCCTTGCAACCATCCATTTGCCATTTAGTCGCGACCTGGATTTGCCGCCTTGGAACTACTCGATGACACAGATCGCGGAAGCACGGGCCGTTGGCAAGCTTGCTGAAGGCCGCCTGACACCTTGCTCAGCGGCAGTCTCGGCGGCGCGCAGAAGCCTTGAAGGAGCCTTTGCGGCTGGTCTGGAGCGGCTGCGGAGCCGTATCAGGCACCTCGATGCTCTTGTCGCAATGCAGGCGCCGGAGCCACAGGGCTCAGTGTCACCATAGAAGATACGCGGATCCGACACTCCTAGATGAAGTGCGACAGGCGAGTGTCTTCTTTCGAAGGGTTTGTAGCTTATTAAGAAACTTCATTCGAGCTGGCGACGTGCTCTTGGTCGCACATCGTATTAAGGCGCAACTCACCGAGTATCGCTGTGACTGCCGCTGACAGCGTCTGCCGCGTTCCCCAGAGGGCTGTGGCACGATCATGATGCTCGTCATCGACATCGCCGCGCCACGCTCCCCTGCCTCCGGCATCACGCCCCACCAATCCCGTCGGCGCCACGCGCGCTCGGTCGTTCCGTGCTGCCGATGACCCTGATCTGGTGCCAGGGGATGTTCGCCAGCGGCTCCACCTGGCTCTACAACGTGGCACTCGCCGTGGCGGCGGAGATCGTGCCGGGCGGGCGCATCGACGGGCGCTTCGTGTTCAGCGCGACCGACGCCGCCGGCGTGGACGCGCCGGGCATCCTGCACGTCGTCAAGGCGCATCAGGTCCGGCGTGGCGTCGGCGCCATCGCCTCGCGCGCCGACGCCATCGTCGTCACCCTGCGAGATCCCCGCGACGCCGTGGTCTCGCTGATGCAGTACCAGAAATTCTCTTTCTACCGCGCCCTGCTGAACGTCTGCTACGCCGCGGAAGCCTGCCTCGCACTCGCGGCCAACCCGCGCGCGGTGACGCTGCACTACGAGTTCGGCTTCATCGACGACCCGCGCACCATCGACGGGCTGGCCCGGCACATGGGCGGCAGCGTCTCCCGCCGGCGACGCGACGAGATCTTCCAGGCCACCCGGCGACCCGCCATCGAAGCGTTCATCGCCCGGCTGGAGCAGCAGCCCAACACCATCATTGATCGCCACGGCGACGTCTACGACCTCGCCAGCCACTGGCACCGGCATCACGCCGGACGCACCGGCACCACCGGACGTTGGCCCGGGCTGCTCTATCCCGCGCAGGTTCATGGCATCGAGAGCGCGCTCGGCGACTGGATGGCCTGCTTCGGCTACCGGCCTGGCCTCATGGCGCAGACCGCCTGGTCCTGAATCGTCCGTCCGGTCGGGTAGAGGACGCCCCGTCAGGTGACGACGCGCGACGCGGCGGATCGCGCGCCGGGTTTGCCGCGCCCGCACCGCGATGATAAGGCAGCAACCTAACAATTCCTCCGCCTCGCTGTCGCGGCGCTTATTCGTCATACAGAGGACTCCGCTCCGCGTGCTGCCACCGCCTCGTGAACTTCGAGACACCTTCGAGCTGCTGTCAGGGCTGGACCAGGAGATACCCCTCGATCGCCTGCTGGCGCGCGTCGACTGGCTCGGGGTGACGCCGCAGCAGGTGTGCTACGCGGTGCTCGGCCGCCTGCCGCAGGAGCTGCATTACGGCCAGCTGACCTCGGCACGGTTCGAGCCCGCCGCCTACTTCGAGGCGCTGCTGCTCTCCGGCGAGTTCCAGGACAGGCTGGTGCGCAACCTGCTGGCGGCCTACCCGGAGAAACCGCGCCGCTTCTTCGTGCACATCCCGCGCTGCGGCGGCACGTCGCTGGGCCAGACCCTTGACCTGCATGCCTGCGCGCTGCCCTACAACGCGGTCGGCGCCGAATGGTGCGGCGGCCGCGGCTTCCTCGACATGGTCGCCGGGATCTGCCGCACGATCCCGAGGCACGAGGCGATCCACGTCACCGGGCACTACACGCTGCGCTCCCTGGTCGACGGGCGCCTGGCGAGGTTCGGCGACAGCGTCTGGACCAGCGTCAGACCGCCGCACCAGATCGTCCTGTCCTACATCAACTACGTCCTGACCATCCTCGCCGCCGATCCGGAGCTGGTGCGGCCGGATACCCGCGACTGGGCGAGGCTGCTCGGCGTCGCCTCCGGTCGGACCGACCGCGGATCGCCGGCGCGGCGCCGCGCGCTGCTGATGCGCATGGTCCGGCACCGTACGCTGATCCCCCGGGACCTGCTCTGCCACTTCCTCGGCGACGGCACCGCGGCGAGCGCGCTCGATCTGCTCGCCGCCGCCGATGTCGAGGTGATCGACAGCAGGCACCTCGACCGCTGGCGCGAGCAGCGCTGGAACGTGCCGGCGAGACCCTGGGCCAACGTCTCCACGCCGTTCTTCCGCTGGGATGAGCTCGACGGCGAGGCGCGGCGCGGGATCGGCCGGCTGGTCAGGCAGGACGCGATCCTGCAC
>CAXTOC010000127.1:7339-7653 GCA_964245725.1 uncultured Acetobacteraceae bacterium
TCGGGCAGGCCATCTCCGCGCGTGGGCTGCAGATCGCCTCCGCTGCCGCGAGCGTCGGGTCGGCGGCTTCCGCCGCGCCGCGCGGGCGCATCCGTCGCGCCTCGCGCCCGATCCTGCTCGATCCGGGTTTCCGGCGCATCGCAGCCGCCGCACCCGACGCGGCGAGCCGGGTCGGCTGGATCGATCCGCCGCTGCACTACCGGACCATCGAGACCACCTTGCGTCTCCCGCTGATCGACACGCGCATCCGGGTCCGCTACGCGCGCCGTCTCCCGGCGCCGCGCGGGCTGCGGGTCCCGGGCGGGGTGCCGTGG